>CAZMNC010000050.1:0-19502 GCA_964567535.1 uncultured Desulfobacterales bacterium
TTGACTCCTCTACTCTTTAGGTCATTTAGTACCTTGAACCAGAAGCTGGCACTTTCGCTCTCATTTATCCAAAAACCAAGGAGTTCCTTTCGTCCTTCTCTATTTACGCCTATGACCACGTAAACTGCTTTATCTACTACCTTGCCATCTTGTCGTACTTTTAAAAGATGAGACTCCATTCTTCTATTCTCGGAGTTAGTCTGTTGTAATCTTTGAAATCAAAAAAGCACTTATATCCATTCCATACATGTCGGATAGCATTCCTGAATGGCTCTTACTGTCATTGCCTTGAATATAGGACTATTACCTTGTTCTCTATGTCCTCAAGGACTGTCTGGTGTTTTTTAACTATTTTAGGTTCAAAATCTCTCTTTCTATCTCTTAGAGTTTCAATCTCTACTTCTCCAACTGCAGTTTTAACGGCCTTAAAGATATAGCCACTCCTGGAATAGTTAGAATTAGTACGTTGGTATTTCGAATAGCCAAAACAATCTTCAAGCTCTGCTTCTAATGCTTCTTTTAGTATCTGTTGGATGAGCTTTTTAAGCTCACCCTTAATGAATTCTGGATCATATCCCTTCTTCATATGTCCACCCTCCTTTAGATTTAATTTTTACACACTTGGGTGGAGACACTACCTTTTATACACCAATAGTAAAAAATATTTAGTTTATATTTTATTGCTATCTTTTATTTATATGTATCTTATAATTATAATTAGGAAGGCTTGATTACGCTAAGGAAACATCTCTCTAATTTTCTGGCAAGTTTCGATCTTGAATGATATTTTTCTACATATATTCTTCCATTCTCTCCCATTGTTTTGCACAAATCAGGATTTTCTTTTAAAGTTAGTATAGCCTTTGCTATGTCCTTAGGATTCTCAGGTTCTACATATAGTCCAGCATTTGCGTTTTCTATAATGCGTCTTGCTTCTCCATCAACTCCCAATATCACTGGTTTAGCACATGCCATATATGAAAACATCTTTACAGGCAAGGTCCCTTTGCACAGTTCACTCTTTATGGTAGTAGCTATTCCTGCGTCACAGCTTTGAATATATTTAACAAGAAGATTTTCTGGAATAGAATTTAAAAAAGTAACATTCTTTAAAAAATAATTTTTGGCAAGTCTTATTATGCCCTTTTTTTTTACACCATCTCCTATAAAAACAAAATCAACTTTATTATTTTTTAGTATATCGGCAGCTTTTATAATTGCTTCTAAGCCATGGATTAATCCGTGAACTCCTGTATAAAGGACTAAAAAATGAGAATTCTTAATTCCAAGAGAATTCAACAATTCTACATCTTTTTTGCCAGGCTTATAAAGTTCTATATTTGCACCATTTGGTATGAAATATAGTTTTTTATTAGAAATATAACTTTTGTTTAAAAGATGATTGTATATTCCCATTGTAACTGCCACAATTTTCTCTGCTTTTTTATATAATAATTCAGCAATAGCTATTGATATTTTTATAAAATAAGGATTCCTTAATTCTCCCAGTACAACAGCAGATTCAGGCCACAGATCCCTCACTTCAAGGATAAAAGGGATCTTTTTTATCCTTGATATTATAAAACCTGCAAGTCCTACAAATAAAGGAGGAGATGTGGCAAATACAATATCATATTTATTCCTTAAAAATATGCTGTTCAAAATTGTTGTGATCATATATGATGTATAAAATAATATTCTGGAATAAAATCTTTTTATAGGATTTGTATAGACCCAACTTCTTATTACCTCTATCCCATCTATATACTCTATGAATCTCAATTTATTCTTATATCCATCAAATATAATACCCAAAGGATGATTAGGAGTTTCTGTCATCACTGTGACTTTATGCCCTAATTTGACAAAATTTACTGCCATTTCGTAGGCCCGTGTCTGGGTTGCGCCTATCTCTGGGGGAAAATATTGGCTAAGATAAAGGATTTTCATAATAAAAAGTCTATTATATTAAGAAATTTTTCTTTATTTTTCTCTGCACAAAGCTCTTTTGCTGCTCTGTGGGAGTTGAGCTTGTAGCTATATATTTCCTTTGCACTTAAGGAATTAAGTTTTTCTGCCATTTCATTCAAGGAAAAAGCCTTAGTAACTATTCCACAGTTATATCTATCGACTATTTTTTTCATCTCCAATGATGGCCATATAGTAATGCAAAGTCTTGCTTGAATAAATTCAAAAAGCTTGTTTGGCAGTGCCATAAAATAGTTTAGATGTTCAGGAGGAAGAAGAAATAGGCCTATATCATATTGATTAAGATGACGGGATATCTTTTCTGGTAAGACAGGTTTTATTATCCGCACTCTATTGTTTTCAGTAACCAATTGTTTCAGCTTCTTTATGTAATTTTTATTATAAGGCATAAGCATAAGATCCAATTTATATCTTTTATCTAAAAGCTTCATCAAGAGTATCATGTTTTCTATTTTCCTCTCAGGTATGGCTATGCCATGGTGTATCATTCTTATTTCATTATCTCTTGTAATTATGGGTTTTTGATCTACATAGAATGCTGCATTATCTATTACTTCACACCTTATTCCATAGCTATGTTTATATTTGTTCCCTATACCTTCACATACAGTCATTACTTTGTCAGTATATGGAAGATATTTTTTGCATAAGTAATCATTATAAGGAGACATAATATGTTTCCATAAAGGATTGGCGTCAAATTCTGCTGGTGCATATTCGTGTAAGTCACATATCAGTTTTGAATTCCATTTTTGGGCCAAAAGTACCCCTAAGGGTAATGTATTTATGTCATTTGCCAAAATTATATCTGCCTTCTTCCGCCTATCTAATACCTTTAAGGCATTTTTTGCCCTTGGAGAACTCCAATAGGCCTTTTCATAGAGCTTTAGCATATTGAGAAATACTATTTTTAGTTTGTGAAAGATATTCAACTTAGAAGGCGATATCTTAAAAAATTCTATATTATCAGAAGGTGGAGGAGTAAAGCCAGCAGCTATTATTTTGAATCTATTTTTTAAAAAATAGATTTGCCTTGCTATTCTTGGATCTCTGTCAAGCCACGAGAAAGATATTATCATTATTCGTTTCATGTTATTAAAGTGAAAAGACTTTTTTCCATATCGCAAGATTGATAAATCTCCATAGTCCTGTAATTCCTATACTTGGCTGAAGATATAAGAAATTATCCCATTCTTTTTTTAGTTTATGCACATCAAAAAAGCAATCCAAATTATTATCAATATAATCTAACAATATATTTTTTAATTTTTTCAACCAGATATATTCTGGAGCAGTAAAACCTATTTTTTCCTTTCTTAAAAGTATAGGAGCAGGCACAATCCCCTTCATGGAATTTCTCAATAACACCTTGCTCCATCCTTTCCTTATCTTATAGGAAGAAGGGATATTAAAGACCGTAGAAATAAGGTCTATATCATCAGAAAAAGGGGTTCTTGCCTCTATTGAAAAACGCATCGAGTTTCTGTCTTCGTATCTTAAGAGTGATTTGAGCCTCGGCCCTGTCATAAATTTGTAAAGCACATAGTTTAGAGATGATGCCTTTTGGCCTGTTACTTTATCAGAGGCATCTTGTGTGTTTTTATAAGTTTCCCATAATTCTCTGTTTATGTATCTGGACATAAGGGCATATTTTTGTCCATAAGGATTGCCTTTTTTTAATATCCCATTTGCTGCGTATAATATCTCCTTCCATCTTAGAGGTGAGTTTCTAATAAACAAAAGCTCTCTTATTGCTGAAAAAGGGTCATTTTTTAGTAGTTCTTTTATATATACCCAATAATAGGATATATATCCTGTAAATAGCTCGTCTCCGCCTTGTCCATCCATTATCACCTTTACTCCTACCTCTTTTACTCGTCTCATAACACAGTATTGAGCATATATACTAAGTGAACCAAAGGGTATATCCTGAGTATATACCAGATTCTCTAAGTCAGTTATTAATGATTTTTCATCAGGAAATATCTGATACCATTTTCCTCCTGTATGGTTTGTTACAAGGTGTGCCCATCTGCTTTCATCTATTTCTTTGATGTTATATGATGCAGTAAAAAGCTTTTTTTCAGATGCCTGAGGGTACAAATTTCTTTTTAATAGCTCATTTATTATGCATACTATAGAGGAGCTATCTATACCACCACTAAGACATGAGCCTATTGGAACATCAGATCTAAGTCTTATTTTTACAGCGTTAAATATCTTTTCCCTAACAATGTTGATGTAATGATAAAATTTCTTTTTTTTAAATGATTCATAATTATTATTGAATTCCAGATTATAATATCTCCATTTTCTGAGCATATGGGAATTAATATCATATTCAAATGAATGAGAAGGCATAAGCTCATATATACCTTTTATAAATCCTTCTTCATCCCCTTCTTCTAAGTCAAACATAAGATAATAAAAAATTGCTTCGGGATTTATCTCTTTTCTAATAAAAGGAAGACTTAGCAGCCCTTTTATTTCCGAGGAGAATACAAAGAATCCATTTGATATGGAAAAGTATAAAGGCTTTACCCCAAATCTGTCTCTTGAGCCAAAGAGAATATTCCTTTTGGTGTCAAGGATAACAAATGCCCACATTCCATTAAATTTATTTACACAATCCTTTCCCCATTCATCATAAGCTGCAAGGATTACTTCTGTGTCTGTATTGCTTTTAAATCTGTACCCCTTGCTTTTAAGTTCATCTCTTAACTCCATGTAATTATAGATTTCACCATTATATACAATCCAAATCCTCCCGTTATCATATTCCATAGGCTGATGGCCTGCATCTGAAAGATCTATAATAGAAAGCCTTCTGTGGGTGAGGAATACCTGGGGAGTTTTATCACATGTATTTTGGATAATCTTAGATTCATCAAATGGGATTACCTTATTATCTTGAAATAACAAATATCCTTTATCATCAGGGCCTCTGTGAATAAGGGTGTTATTGATTAATCTTATATATAAAAGTCCTTCTTTCCCTTCCTTTTTCCATACAATTCCTCCGATGCCGCACATATTTTTTAATCCTAATCAGAGATCCTTCTAAATTTAAATATTACTGTGCCACCTTCTGTATATGGAGGACCTGGATCTAAACACTGAACATATGCACTTTCTTTATCTTTTTCGGTGGTAAGACCAAGCTTTAAGGGACACCAGTTATATTCTAGTATGAGACAATAATGAAGAAGGGTATGAAGGGCATGGGTACAAAGAGCATCAGTTTTTTCTAAAATTATATTGGGATTCTTTATGGTAATCCTATCCCCTATTTTGAATACAGGACATTTGCCCTTGATCTCATGCACTGTAATTTCTAACATTTTTTAATCCTCCTAAAATATCCTTAATTACTTTAATATTTTCTATAATCAAGATATGACAAATGTTATTCTTTCATCCTGATCAATGTAAGATAAGAATTTTTTATCAAAAAACTTTAACCAATTAAGCAAATAATAATTTTCCCTGATCTCGTCTATCATTATCTTTGAAATCTTCCCATTTTCTTAAAAGATCTATGTGTTTTTCCTTATTCAACATTTGCTTAAACTTATAAGCATTATCCACGAACTCTCTGTACCACAATTCAATACACAAAAGTCCCCATATCTTGCGTCCAAATCTGGGTTCTTTATCCAGCATATTTATCACTTTTTTGTTATTAACCAGTTCTCTCTGGAGTGCATTCCGAGAAGAAAATATATCATATATAAATTCTTTTAGTTCTTTTTTTATCCATTCATTCAAAGGCACAGGAAATCCCATTTTATCTTTTCTTTCAAATATAATATCAGGAAGAAAAGGACGAATTGCTTTTTTTAATATATGTTTCATTGTTCCATTTTTAAACTTTATATTTGATGGAATAGTTGCTGCCAACTCCACAAGTGGATGATCAAGGAATGGCACTCTGGATTCAAGCCCATGTGCCATACTTACCCTATCCTCTACTTGCAACAGTGCTGGAAGAAGAGTCTTAAAATCAAAATGGGTCATGAGATCAAAATAAGACTCTTTTCTAACATTACTTCCATTAAATATGCTCCTAAATGTTTCAAAAGGTGAATAATCACCCAATAAGTCCCAGTTTATTTCATCTTTCATCTCATTTGCTCTATTGATTAATCTAAAATATCTTTTATCCATGCTATCAAATAGCCCCTCTTTCCAGAATTCTTGAAGTAAAGGTTTATAATTTCTTAACGCTATAAGATTGGGAATAATGGACTCATATGTTACAATAAAATTTCCTGAATAAAGGGTGCCCTCAATAGCTCCTTTTATACATTGTTCAAAATAGGCTATAAGATAACGGGTATATCCTCCAAATATTTCATCTCCTCCCTGGCCTCCTAAAACTACTTTTAGATGCTGGCTTGCGAGTCTCGATACCATATATTGGGGAAAAGAACCTGGCCCAGCAACAGGATAATCTAAGTGATATATTGCTTTATGGATGTTTTCTGTAAAATCTTTTGCATTAATATCTATTTCATAGAGTTCAAGCCCACAAAATTTGGCAAGGGCTATTGCATATCGGCTTTCGTCGTATCCAGGCCATTTAGAAAACTTTCCTGTAAATGCCTTTATAGAATAATTAACTTTTTTTGTGGCAATAGAAGCCATTGTGCTTGAATCAAGTCCGCCACTCAAGTATGAACCTACAGGTACGTCACTTCTTAGATGAATATCCACCGATTCCACAAGAAGATTTCTTATCTTTTCTTCAAAATATTTTTCTGTATGATAAAAATCCAGATCATAATAGACTTCCCAGTATTTATCTATCCTTATAAAGCCATTCTTTATAATAAGTCTATGAGCAGGTAGAAGTTCATAAACATCCTTAAAAAATGTTTTTCCTGAGAGACAAAATTGAAATGTCAAATAATCTTTAAATGCATCTATGTTTATACTTATATCATCTAAAAAAGGGAGAAGAGCCTTGGCTTCTGAAGAGAAAAAAAATTTTTTATTGTTAACTGTGTAATAAAACGGTTTTATTCCAAATCTATCTCTTGCACAAAATAGAAGCTGATTTTTTTCATCCCATAAGGCAAAGGCGAACATTCCTCTCAGATGATTAACACAGTCAATTCCCCACTTTTTATAAGCCCGCAATATTATTTCTGTATCTGAAGTAGTATAAAAATTTTTTTCTCCTAATTCCTTCCTGAGCTCCAAGTAGTTATATATTTCACCATTGTAAGTGATCCAATTACCTTCACCATCTGTCATAGGCTGATTTCCTGTTTTAAGATCAATAATGCTTAATCGTTTGTGTCCAAAACCAACAAAGCTTTTTTCATGAATCCATATTCCTTCTCCATCTGGTCCACGATGTTCCTGAAGTTTATTCATAATTAACAAGTGATAACCAATATCTTCTATTTCTTTTCTATCCAAGCTTAATATTCCTGCTATTCCGCACATTTTAAGCCCCTTTCTTTAAAAGCTTTTTCAGTCTTTTTATTTGATTAGGTGATAATACCATTTTTAAGATTTTCACAAATATAGATTCAATAAGTATAAACTTCCATATGATATATTCTCTTACTTTATTCATAGTATGATAAAAATCAACTATGGATTTTTGGGATTTTTTTTCTTTTTGATAGCGATCTTCTAATGATAATTTTATTATTTTTTTTACAAATTCTTTATATGTAAACTTTCCACTTTCTACTATATCCTTGTATGCCCTTTCTACAATCTCTTTTCTTAAAGAATCTTCCTTTATAAGGTTAATTACTTCTTTGATGTTACTATAATCTTTTTTAACAGGAATATAGTGAAGCCATGCTTTTAAAATGCCATTATATTCTCCCTCTATAAGAATTTGGCATGTTTTTGTTATACAGGATTCCAAATGGCGAGGGGATATAGCAAAGAGTTTTAGCCCGCCATCTAAATTATCTAAACAGTTTCTTTTTACTTCATGAAAATCAGCTTCTGGATGCTTTTCAAGGTATTTTTCTACCTTTTTCCTAATACTGCCATCAAAATCAAGCAAACTACTTCCCCCTTCAATTCCTATAATATATTTGCATCTCAAAAGGAAATTGTACCAATCAAATCCAAGGAATATGTCTTCTTCCTTGGTGGATATATCAATTTTTAATCCGTTATCTGATGCATGTTTTTTAAATATATGAGCAATCTCTTCCTTCATATACCCGTGATACCCAAGGGAATATGGAACCTTAGTTACTCTATAACCTATATCTATTGGTCTTTTTTCATTATTTTTTAATAACTTTTTCACCCTTTCTACTGTATGCTCATCCAAATAGCCTGTAAGTACTGTATGAAACTTAACTCTATTTTTATCTACATAGGGATATATCTTGTCCCATTCATCTTTTCCTGAAGTAGTAAATACTACGTCTATTTCAAAATCATTAATAAATTCACATATAACATTTGATCTAATAAATTCATCTTGGGGAAAGATTATCTTTACAGCTTTTATTTTTTTTAATGATTTATAATCCCTTATAAATTCTTTATAAGGGATAAAACTCCATTTTAGCCTTGAAAGAAAGGTAGTATGAAATATTAGAAGATCAAAATCTATATGGAATATATAGTTAGGTATAGGAAAAGCAACGTTTAGATAAAAATTTTTAGCATTTTTTAAGTAATTAGCAAATGAATATAAATGACTTTTTATACTCTCCCTCATAGGGAAAGTATAGCGATGATAATATACAACAAGAATATTTAGCATACTTCTAGATATTTTTTGTGCTTATATATATTTTTTTCGATATAATCTAAGTGCTTATTTGTCCAATCTATAGTCTTTTCAAGACCCTCCTTTATATCTATTTTTGCTATAAAATCCAATTTTTCCTTTGCTTTTATAGTAGAGCCCACTCTTCTTATAGAGGTATCCCAATCCCTTTTAGGTAAAAAATTAATTCCAGAGCTATTATTAGTTAATTCATTTATAAGATTTGCAAGCTCAAGTATGGAAACTTCTTTTCCAGTAGCAAGATTATATACATCTCCATTTTCGCCTTTAAAAGCGCATAATAAAAGACCCTCCACTATATCCTCTACATATATAAAATCTCTAGTAGCAATACCTTTATTTTCCACTGGTAAAGGCTCATTTTTTATGGCTTTGTAAATAAATGTGGGTATCACATTTCTCCATACAGTGGCAGGAGTTCCCCTCCATTTACCTGCTCCAAGCACCTCCCATGGGCCATAAACATTCTGAAATCTTGCTCTTACTACTGGCAAAGAAAAACGACGCCAGAAATATACACTATAAAATTCTCCTATTAGCTTTGAAATGGAATACGGACTATCCATCTCAAAGGATATAGGTTCATCCTCCTTTACAGGGGATACATCTTCAACCATACCCTTTTTTGCTACAGCACAACCAGCTCCTGAATAGACCACCTTTTTTACTTGTTTAAAATCTTTGATATGGTTAAAAAGCTTTAATGTGGTTAGGGTGTTATTCTCATGATCTGCTAAAGGATCATATATAGAATTTTGATTTCCATGAAATGTGGCAAGATGAAATATGTAATCATACTCATCTCTTATCTGAGAGAGTATTTTGTTATCTGTTATGGAACCTTCTATAAATACAAGTCTACTGTCTTGTGGAAGATTCTCCCTTTCTGAAGAAAGTAGATTATCAATCACTACAACCTTATCAGCTCCATTTCTAAGGAGATTTCTAACAAGATTACTGCCTACGAATCCCGCACCCCCTACCACAAGAAAGCTGTTGCCTGATACAAATGTAGTCATTTCTTTTCCTCCGATAATCTGAGATGTGTGTATGTGCCTGGCACCCCATGAATTTTATACCATTCTATAGCCTTCCCAATACCTTCTTTAAGAGGAACTTTTGGCCTCCAATTGAATTCTTTTTCTGTTTCAGAAGGGTCAAGCAGGATAGTATATGCATCATCAGGATTTCTGGGCCTTACCTCAACCTCTTCATTCAACTTGATTCCCATTGCTTCCACTACACAATCAAAAAGCTCTTTAATTGAATAATCTCTACCTGAGGACACATGATAATAACCTGATTTCCCTTCACCATCAATTGCTCTTATACTTATATCTATTAAATCATCTATATAAACAAAGTCTCTTCTTGTATCCATAACAAAACATTTTTGACCAGCAGAAAGTCTCTTGAAAAATGTAGGAATGGGTCCACTAAGGTTTCGAGGACCATATACATTTGCTAGTCTAAAGGATATGAAATTTACTCCACTTAGTGCAATATAGTGCTCTGCTGCTGTCTTACTTATGGCATAACTACTTTCAAGAGGACGAAGAGGATGATTCAATGTAATGGGTTGTTCCAATGGTTTCACTCCATAACAAAGTGCTGTCTGATAATATATAAGCCTTTTTATATTATATTTTAATGATGCTTGAGCAATAATTGCTCCACCTAATGTATTAGTTTTTACATCTTCCTCCCAATTATCAGGATCTTTATATGAGGCAGCGGTATGAACCACTACTTCCGGTTTAAAACGTTCAAATAATGAATAAACTAAATCCCTGTCTGCTATACTTCCCTCAACTAATTGTAAGTTATCATGGGATGACAGATTTTCTTTTCTTCCTGTAGCAAAGTTATCTATCACTAGCACCTCATCTTCTCTCTCTAATAGCTTGTCTGCAAGGTGAGAACCAATAAAACCAGCACCTCCTGTTATTAATACCTTCATAAGTACCTCCTTTACTTCAATATTTTTTGTTTTATCTCATAAAAAAAAGCTTTTCTTAACCAAATAATCCTGTTTATCAACAAACACGCCCTTTGATACAGTATTTTTATAGGATGCAGGCTAAACAAGATTTTGTAACATAGGATTTTCACAACATTTAATCCTATAATATATATCTTTTTTATTGATAATAATAAACTCTTAACTGTCAGTTGGGCAGTTACTTTAATACCTTTTGTGACTATCAAGAGAAGATTTTTGGTAGAATTTTGTTTCCTTTCTTTTTTTATGTCTATGGTATCTAAGACTTTATCAAACTCTGAGATAAAGTTTTTGTAAAAATATTTACCAGGCTCTATTATTTCTTTAAACGCAGTTTCTGCTATTTTTCTTGTATAATCCCTGTCTTTTATTTTTTCTATTACCTCTTCTATGTTGCTAAAATCCTTTTTTAATGGGATATAATGTCTATCTGGGACAACAATACCAGAATATTCTCCTTCAAATAATACAAGACAACAGCCACATGCTATAGATTCAAATATTCTTGGAGATATCTGATTAAATTTTATTTTATATTCTTCATCTTTAAAAAAGAGATCTCTTACCTCTTCAAAAGTGGCGTTCGGATGTTTCTTTAAATAATCCTGCACATTTTTTTCTATCTCTCCTGTAAAATCTACAACACTTGCTCCACTTTCTGTTCCAAGTACACATCGACATGTTTTAAGGAATTTTACCCAATCTTCACCGTATATCCTATCTTCTTCTTTATATGAGATATTACATACAAGACTGCTTTCCTTTGCATATTCTAAAAATTTTTCTGCTATTATCCTCTTTTCCTGAGCAAGTTCTCCTAACCAATATCCTAAAGCTCTTCCTCTGTATCCTACATCAATAGGCCTTGGAGAAGAAAAATCAGGTTTTTTATCTACAAGATATTCAGGGCAATAGCCAGTCAGCGTATTTATTTTTCTTACACCTGGCAGTCTTTCCTCAGGATATACTTTTTCTATTTCTCCTTCAGGAACACAGGTAAACAGCATATTTATACCCAATTCCCTCATTCTCTGAGTGATAGCATTAACAGTTCTATATTCATCTTGAATGAATTGGACCTTGTATGCCTTTGTCCTACTAATTTCTTTACGCCAAGTAGAATCTATATACCAGTCTCCCAATATATATATGGAATAATGGATTATTACTATATCAAAATGATCCATATCTAACCAAAAAGGCTTCGATATGCCAGTAGGATTCACATAGTAATAGTTATGTTTTGAATATCTTCTAAAGCTCTCACAATGGTCTATTATGGTATTAGCACTGTTTTTGTTATAATCACACAAAAAAAGTATATTATACCGCTTCTCTTTCATAACCAAAAAGCCTTGACTTTTTAATGAATCATTTTTGGAATTTTTTCCTTATGCTTAGTATTTCTCTTTAAATACCAATCATAAGGGTGGTTAAAAATTGATCCATCTAATGGACTTCGTCCAGTAACCTGAAATTCATAGCTCCTATCAACTTGGTCATATACATAAGATTTTGAAATCAAATCCGGATCAATGTCTCTAAACAATCCTACAGAAAACACATAATTTCCATTACCTAAATTTAAATTATTAAGTACTAATTCAGCCACGTTTGTTTCTCCTTCTTTGAGATATACTTTGATTTTTTTACTTACATGACAAGAAACACGAACTCCATCCATTCTGTAAAGCACCGCAGAGAAAATAATATTATACACGCCACTTCCCTTAGAAGAAAAGCTTACCCTTAGTCTTAAATCCTCTCCGACTGAAAAAATCGCTTTTTCTCGCCCAGAAGAATCTGTCAGTATTACATTATTAATAACTATTTCTCCGGAACCAGGCCATTTTGAAACTTTGGCATTTTTAATGTTTGTTTGTATGTTTTGATTAAGTATTGGCATATTGACTCTAAATCTATGCATTTTTCTATTCGCAGAAGAAGTCAATATGCCAATTTGCTTATAACTTTCACCATCATATACCTCTAAGCATACAGAGCCCTTTTTAGGAGGAATATAATGTAATTCTATCTCATATGAACAAGTTTTATCATATGCATATAGAGCAATTATAACCAAGCCTTGAATATCAGACTTAGAATTAGCTTCAAGGGCCCTTCCCCAGAGTCCTTGTGCAATCTTTACTGGTTTTGTCCACTTAGAAGTCTTATCTACCAACACCCAGCATGAATGAGATGGATTAGTATCTTGAGCATCTCCTAACACTAACTCATGGGTTTTTTCTTTATCTTGGAAAAGAGAAACTTTATGTAATATAAAATCATCAGTATCTTTAAAAGCTGTAAACCTTAGTATAAAAGAATCAGCATAACCTTCTAATGCTATCTTTTTATAAGCCCCTAGGCTTATTTTCAGATTTTTTGCACGTAGTCTCTGTTCTTCTCTTAGTTTAACATTTCTTGAGTATGCCCTTGTCACATCAAGAGTTTCTCCCTCCATAATCACTTTTCCTCTTTCTATCCAAATGCACCTTTCGCATAATCTTTCCACACTTATAAAATCATGGCTAACAAATAAAACAGTAGTCATAGACTGTTCAGTAAGTCTTTTCATCCTTTCAAGACTCTTACTTGCAAAATATGCATCACCAACTCCTAATATTTCATCTACTATAAGGATATCCGGTTCTATAGCAGTAGCCACAGAAAAAGCAAGTCTGGAATACATTCCACTTGAATATGTTTTCACTGGTTGATCTATAAAATCTTCTAACTCAGCAAAATCTATAATATCTTCTTCCTTCTCTTTTATCTGATCATGTGAAAATCCCATATAGGCAAGAGAAGCTCTTATGTTTTCTCTTCCAGTAAATTCGGGATGAAAACCGGTCCCTATTTCTAAAAGTGGCTGAATAGTTCCTGTTACATATATTTCTCCCTCTGTGGGAGATATATTTCCAGAAATAATCTTAAGAAGTGTTGATTTTCCCGCCCCATTTGGTCCTATTATACCTATTCTTTCTCCTCTCTTTATCTCCAAATTTATATCTTTCAGTGCCCAAAACTCTTCATAATCAGAAAGCCAAGAAAGTCCCAATAAGTCTAATATTTTTGCTTTCTTAGATCTATATAGCTTGTATAGCTTAGAGACACTTTTGAGGCGAATGACTATATCAGACATAATCACTAAATGCACCTTTTAATTTCATGAAAAAAGAGTATCCTGCATAAAAAGTTAAAAGAGAAATAACAGTAAAGACAAAAAAAAGCCTAAAGTCAAATGTATTAAATATGAATATCTTCTGATACAACATAACCATGTAGTAAAGGGGATTAAAATAAAGAATAGTCTTAAGCCTTGCCGGAATCATATCTTCTGTATAAGCAATAGGGCTTATCATCATAAAGATTATGATCAGGATAGGCACAATGTTGCCAACATCTCTAAAAAAAACATTCAGAGCCGAAACAAACCAACAAATACCGATTGTAAATAATACTTGTATAGCCCACACAAATATAAGCAATATTATAGTCCACCCTATCTTTTTCATAAATACAAGCACAGAGATCAGCAATAAAAATCCTACTGCTTGATTAACTTGAGAAGAAAGAGAGATATTCAGGGGAATAAACTCTATAGGAAACAGTGTATTCTTTATAAGATTAGCATTTGTTACCACCGCGCTGGCCCCTCTTGTTACTGCCTCTGAAAAACTTAAAAATGGAATAAGTCCTGCAAATATCAAAAGCACATATTCATAGGGCGATAAGATTTTTAATCTTACTCTAAAAATAAAAATATAAACTACCGCATATGTGGCAAGAAACAAGAGAGGATACAATATTAACCAAAAACATCCTAAAAATGAACCAGCATATTTAGTTTTTATATCTACAACAAGAGTGTTGAGTAGTATTTTTCTATTTCTAAAGATTTTTATAAATACTTTTGTCATCTTTTACCGATTTTCTGCTAACTATAACTAGATATGCATTTTTCAGATATTTTTAAAATATCTTGCCAATCTTGATAAAAATATTGCTCAATTTTTGTCCTATAATGCTGAGGTAAACGTATACGCCGGTAAAAAATTTTTCTTAAACGATCTTGACACAAAGAACGAGGATCAATTCTCAACATCTTTGTATAGGTATTTGTTAAACGTAATAATCCTGTAGGCTTAAAGTGAGTACCAGGTTTTTTGTCTATTTTATTTAAAAACCTGAGTAGCTTACTCTGCCAGTATCCTACACTCAAATTCTCAGGGGTTAAATCCAGATTCAATAAATCAGGGGGGAGAGGTTCACCAAACAAGTTTCCCATAGCAGTAAGTAATATTCGAGTTTTTTCTAAAAGCTGATTAAAAGTAAAAACAAAATATCTATTTTTAAATCGAAATTCAATCATTTCCAATGTCTTTGTAAAATTTAATTCGTAAGCTCGAATTACACCTCCGGAGTCATTAAATGAAAAAAATTCTTCTAAACTATATATTCCTCCTTCCTGTAGGTATTGAGCATATAATGATTCTATGAAATCAGCATGCTTTCTAAAACCAACCAAAATAGTTCCTTGTGGAAATAACCGAAACAAGGCGTCCAAGATAAGCTCTCGTTCTTTTAACCAGTCAAATGACTGGCGGGGATCACGATTCCACGGTCTGCCGGAAAGCGTTTCATTTGATATAAGATATTTTTTGTTAGGATCTTGTAATACTAAATAAGATAACCATAAATTATTCATATATATCAAGTTAGGCCATATATTAAATATTTTTTGTTGAAGCAAAGTTGTTCCTGTTTTAGGAAGTCCAATATGTATAAAAACCATAGACAGCAATCCCCTCTTTTTCAGTCATCTGACTTTTTACCTTAATTTTCATTTGATATACAGTGTGTATGCCATTCAAGTTTTGGACGTATCAATCCGGAAAATTCTCCACAATAGTCTCCTCTAAGTAGTCCATCATCTATACAGTCAAAAGATAATATATTATCGTAACGGTAACTTTCAAATTTACCTACTTCGCCACAAGTTAAAGAGATTGAAAACTTGCCCTCATTAAGTAAATTGCCGGGAATTCGACATGTAGTTTTATATATACCTTGTTTTAAAGGCTCAGCATATAGGTCATCTGTGTTGTTTAATGAACCAAATATCTTTTCACCATGAGGGCCAAAAAGGCCTAACGAAAATCGTGGCTTAGTACCATTGTTTATTACTTGAAAAGTAATTTCAACAAAAGCTCCTTCAGAAATGAAAAAATTTTGGATTTTTTCTCTCTTAAGGTCGATAAGTCTAATATTGAGTATCCTATATCCTAATCCTAATGTCATATCAGTTTGATTATTTATATTGCCAGTTAAGTTGTCTGATTTATAATTTTCAAATTTTTGGCTATTAAGTTCAATATAATATTTTATTACTTCATCAGATCTACCTATCTTAATAATTTTCCCTCTTTGTAGTAATATCACTCGATCACAGAGATTACGCACCGCCCATAAATTATGGCTAACAAACAATATGGTACGCCCACTTTTCACCACTTCTCCCATTTTTCCTAAGCACTTTCTTTGGAACTCTATATCTCCAACCGTTAATACTTCGTCTACTAGGAGAATCTCTGGCTCTAAATGAGCCGCAACTGCAAAACCTAATCTAACAGCCATACCGCTGGAATATCGTTTAAGGGGAGTATCTAGAAATTTTTCTATTCCAGCAAATTCAACAATTTCTTTAAATCTCCGATCAATTTCTTTCTTGCTCATACCCAAGATTGCTCCACTCAAATATATATTTTCTCGGCCAGTCAACTCAGGATGAAAGCCGGTCCCAACTTCTAAAAGACTTCCTACTCGTCCTTTTAATTCCGCATATCCTTCAGTTGGCTTGGTAATACCAGTAAGAATTTTTAATAAAGTGCTTTTTCCTGCTCCATTCTCACCTATAATCCCGATAATTTCTCCTTTTTTAACTTCAAAAGAAACATCCCTAAGCGCCCAAATAAATGAAGAAGTACTTTTATCTGTATCAAAATTCTTTACTAAAGTTTCTGATGAATTTTTTAATAAAGATTTAAAAGAAGTTTTAATCCTATAAATAGGAACGTATACTAAACTTGCAAGAGTTTCACGTAAAGTTTTATATTGAATACCCGTACCTACATATTGGCCTATGCGATAAAGTTTGCTTAATCCTTCTACTCTGATAGCAATATTATCCTTCATTTGTTGGCATAATTGATGATATTGATTTTCAAAAAAAATAAATTATAACATTTATACGATGTCTGCCATGTATTTTTCTATCCTTTTAAATAAAACCACTCCCACTATAAATAGACTAGTAGCCACGCTCAAAGATATTCCCAGTTGAAACCAGTCTACTGATTTTCCTAATATTGCAGAACGATAGCCATTGATGATACCTGCCATTGGATTTAAATAAACAATCCATTGCCAATTTTTTGGTATTATTGTAACAGGATATATAACTGGGGTTAAATACATCCATATTTGGACTAAGAAGGGTAGTATATATCTGAAATCACGATATTCAGTGTTTAAAGCACTAAATAAAATACCTACTCCTAATGATAATAGTATAGTAATTAAGATAAGAGGCCCAATCATAATAAAACAATTGGTTAAAGCAATATGAAAATAAAATATCATACCAACTAGCAATACAAATGAAATTGTAAAGTCTATAAATACAGTTCCAATAGAAGCTATTGGCAAAATCAAACGAGGAAAATTTACCTTTGTAATAAGATTAACGTTACTAAGAATACTATCCCCACTTCTCATAATAGCATTAGAAAAAAATTCCCAAGGTAATAAGCCAGCATATAAAAAAATAGGATACGGAAAGCCTTCTGAATTTATTTTAATTAAATTACCGAAAATTACACTAAAAACAACCATTTTTGTAAAAGGCTGCATAAAAGCCCATATAACACCTAAAAAAGCTTGTTTATATCGAATTTTAATATCACGCCATACCAGAAAATAAAGCAACTCTCTATATTGCCATATCTTATTTAGACCTAAACCATACCATTTTTTTTCTGTTTGAATAATAGTAATTTTTGATACACTCATTTGTCCCTAATATTCGACATTTCATTATCTAATACATTTATATTTTTTCATCTTATATATAAAAAATCTATACAAATTACGAACCAATATTTCCAATCTTTATAATTATTCATAAAAAATGAATTTGTTATTAGTTATTATATTTAGTTTAAACTTTCAAATATAAACATTGACTATCATGTTAAGGATAAGTATTTTTTAACTTGTCAAAAATTTTTATGTTTAAGATACCATCTTCTATTGGAATTTTATCTTACTTCAAAGTTGACAAATATAACTTATATTATTACATTTGTTTAATTATAATTTTCACTTAAATTATCATAAAGTTTGGAAAATATTTAATGAAAACTATATATTCGTACTTATCTATATATCAAAAATTATTTTTTTATATCTTTATCATTTTAAAAATCCTTTAATAAAAGTAAATCTACTATTTTTTTAGAAGCATATCCATCTCCATAAGTCCAGGTGTTTTCCAAACCAGGAGCTATGTTAATGACAGCCTTAAATATAAGATCAGTATCAGAGCCTACTAATTTATTCCATCCAGTTTCCACAGTCTCTATCCATTCTGTTTCATCCCTTAGTGTTATACATGGGATCTTGAAGAAAAATGCTTCCTTTTGAACACCACCAGAATCAGTAAAAATTATTTTAGCATTTTTCTCTAAAATAAGCATGTCTAAATAGGATACTGGTTTGATTAGATTTATATATCTAATCTCAATTTCATGCTCTTTTATCTTATTCATAGTACGGGGATGCACTGGAAAAATAACAGGGAGTATCTGTTGAGATATACTTTCCAAACCTTTCAAGATATTAAAAAGACGTATTTTATCTTCTGTATTTTCTGCTCTATGGATGGTAGCCAATGCATAGGACTTAGAAGATAAAGAAAGTTCTTCAAGGATAAAAGATCTTTTTTCTGCAAGCTCGATATAATCTATTACTGAATCATACATTACATCTCCTACCAGATATACTCCCTTATTTATTCCTTCATTTTTAAGATTTCTTACAGAAGTATCTGTAGGACAGAAAAGGAGATCGGATACATGATCCGTTAATATCCTGTTTATTTCCTCTGGCATTTTTTTATTAAAGCTTCTTAATCCTGCCTCCACATGTGCTACTTTTATATGTAACTTAGCTGCAGTAAGGGCACCTGCAAGAGTAGAGTTAGTATCTCCATATACCATAACAAGATCCGGTTTTTCTTTTATGAGCACTTCTTCAATCTTTTTTATCATCTCTGAGGTCTGATATCCGTGACTTCCAGAGCCAACACCAAGATGATAATCAGGCTGTTTTAATCCAAGTTCATCAAAAAATAGTCCGGACATTTCATAGTCATAATGCTGACCTGTATGCACCAAGACCTCTTTTATTCTATTATCTTTCACTATTTCTTTTAAGATAGAAGCAAGTTTTATAAACTGAGGTCTTGCACCTACAATATCTATAATTTTCATTGTTTTTCTTTGATTTTTATTTCTATATTTCTCATATATATATTTTTTTGAATATAAAAGAACTTGTAACTATCTAATGTACTGCTCCCCAAAAATCAAGACCAAAAATTGGAAAAATTTGTTAAGTCGTATATGTAACTTTTTTGCCCCTTTTTCTTCCATCCACTCCTTAAAGCAC
>CAZMNC010000051.1:0-17790 GCA_964567535.1 uncultured Desulfobacterales bacterium
TAAATCTATATTTTTTAGATTATGCTCTTTTGCACCTTTAATCAGTATAACAGGAGGATGTAATTTATCTTTTGAATATTCCCTATTTTCTTTCATTCTAACAGGAGTATCCAAAAGATACTTTTTTAGAAATTTGCCTGTATAAGATCTATAGTTCTTTAATATATCTTCTGGAGTTCCTTCTGCTACTATATATCCTCCTGCATCTCCTCCTTCTGGACCAAGATCGATAACCCAATCAGAAACTTTTATAATATCTAAATTATGCTCCACAATAATGAGAGTATTTCCTTTTTCTACAATTTTATGAAAAACCTTAACAAGAGTATTTATATCTTCGAAATGGAGCCCTGTAGTAGGCTCATCAAGAATAAAAATAAAATTATTTCCTTTTATTTTTAAAAATCTGGATAATTTAAGTCTCTGCGCTTCTCCTCCAGAAAGAGTATTTATAGGCTGTCCAAGCCTTATGTATCCTAAACCTACTTGATAAACAGGTTTTAAACATTCGACTATATGTTTAGTATCTTTAAAAAAATATAATGCATCTTCAACAGTCATAGAAAATATATCAGCAATATTTTTGCCTTTATATTTAATATCCAAAATCTCTTTTTTATACCTCATACCACCACAATCAGGACATTTTATAAATACATCTGATAGAAACTGCATTTCTACTCTTTCAAAGCCCTCACCTTTACAAGTTTCACACCTTCCTCCTGGAACATTGAAAGAAAAATATGATGGAGAAAAACCCTTATCTTTTGCCTCTTTTGTATTTGCAAAGACCTTTCTCAAATAATCCATGGCTTTTGTATATGTAAGTATATTTCCTCTGGGGGTTTTGCCTATAGGAGCTTGATCAATAAGTATGACATCAGAAATAGCATTTATTCCTATAATATCCTTGAACCTGCCGGGTTTTCCCTTATAATCACCCTTTTTCCATTTGATTCCTTTATATATTATTTCCTCTACCAAAGTAGATTTTCCAGATCCAGAAACCCCTGTAACACATACAAAAGTACCAATAGGTATTTTTATATTTAAATTTTTTAGATTATGTTCAGAAGCACCCTGTATGTAAACATATCCTTTAGGAGCTCTCCTTTGCTCAGGAATTGGTATGTTTCGTATACCCATTAAATATTCTGATGTTAACCCCTTATCCATATCCTTTAATGGTCCAAAATATACAATACTACCACCCTTTTCTCCTGCACCTGGGCCAAGATCAAGAATCATATCAGCACTTCTAATCATATCCTTATCATGTTCCACAACTATTACCGTATTTCTTTGATTTTTAAGTTTTTTAAGTATATTAATTAGTCTATATGTATTTTTAGGATGAAGGCCTACACTGGGCTCATCAAGTACATATAAAGAATCTACAAGAGATGCTCCAAAAGCGGCAGTAAGAGATAATCTTTGCAACTCCCCACTTGAAAGGGTCTTAGATTGCCTATCCAATGTGAGATAACCCAGACCTACCTCTTTTAAGTAAATAAGTCTATTCCTTATTTCATCTAATATAAGTAATGTAGCTTTATCATAAGGAGATACGCTTATAGAATCAAAGAAATCTTTTGCCTTATCTATACTAAGAGCATAGATTTGGGCGATATTCATGTTATTTATCTTATAAAGCAGGACTTCTTGTTTAAAGCGTGTTCCATTACATTGGGGGCATGTAATATAATCTCTATATCTGGAAAGATAAACTCTTACATGCATTTTATATTTTTTGGTTTCAAGCCATTTAAAAAAACCTCTTATTCCATAATAATTACTTGTTCCATTTATTATTGCACTCTTATGTTCTTCAGAAAGTGCCTTAAATGGCACATCAATAGGAATATTATATTCATAGCAAAAATTCATAAGATCCAAAAATTCCTCTTTGTTATGTCTCCAATCTCCCCATGGTTTTATTGCTCCTTCTTTAAGAGATAAGTTTTTATCCGGTATAATCAGATCTATATCTATATCTATTATGTTTCCAAATCCTCGACATTTATCACATGCACCAACAGGATTATTAAAAGAAAAAAGATTTGGAAAAGGATCTTTATAACTTATCCTACAGTAACTACACTCAAGTTTACTGCTAAATGAAAACCTTTTCTTGCCTATAAATAAATTTATTTTTCCATGTCCAAATCTAAATGCCTGCTCAATAGAATCTATAATCCTTGATTTTTTATCAGAAACAATCTTTACCCTATCTACAACAATATTAATGTCATTGTTGAAGTCATTAGAGTTGAGGCAATTCTCAAGGGGAATTATATCCTGCTCTTTGTATGCTCTTGTAAAACCTAAGGATATTATTTCTTTAATCTTGTCCTTAGAAGCTTTTTCTAATGGAAATGTTATTATAAGTCTTTCTCCATTGTATTTAATTATTGTTTCCCACACATAAAAAGGATTTTCTCTACGAATTTCTCTTCCACATTTTTTACAAAATAATTTTGCTACACGCGAAAAAAGAATTTTTACATAATCTGTGATTTCACTCATGGTACCAACAGTAGATCTTGATGTTCTTACTGGAAATTTTCTATCTATAGCTATTGCAGGAGGTATATTTTCTATACTATCCACGGCTGGTGCATTCAGCCTTTCCATAAATTGTCTTACATAAGGAGAAAAAGTCTCTATATAACGACGTTGGCCTTCCGCATAAAGAGTATCAAATGCAAGTGATGATTTTCCAGAACCACTGACACCTGTAATTACAGTTATTTTATTTAAAGGTATATCTATATTTATAGCCTTTAAATTGTGTTGTCTTGCTCCTCTTATGCGTATCATAAGAATCTATAAACTTATATTTTATACTAAGAAAAGTAAGAGAGATATTGTACAAATCCAGATTAGCGCTGATACCCATATGAGTCTAAGACTAAGTTTAATATCAAATACTTCAGGTTTTTTTTTATTATCACCTATAAAAGGTTTATTTACAAAACCATAAAAATATTTCATTGGTCCTCCAAGTCTTATGCCAGTAACACCCGCAATAAATGCTTCAGGATGTGCAGAATTAGGAGACTCATGTTTTAACCTATCTCTCATAGCAATATACAAACCTCTTTTAGCATTTAACCCACATATACATGCCCCTAAATAAAAAATTCCTATGGATAAACGTGCAGGTATAAAATTAAAGATATCGTCCAGTCTGGCAGATGCAAAACCAAGGTCTTTTAATTCAGGACTTTTATATCCTAGCATAGAATCAAGAGTATTAATAACTTTATAAAATAACATAAAAAGTACTGGGTATCTAAAAAAGGCCCCTATAAAAAACCAAAATATAGGGGATAAAAATCCATCTACAAATCCTTCTGCAATGGTTTCTATACATGCTCTTATTATAGCATCTCTATCTAAATTATTTGTATCCCTACCTACAACTTTGCCAAGATAATAACGTGCGTCTTCTATGTCATTTTTATCAATACTTTTTATAATAGGCTTTATATGATCATAAAGGTCTTTTAGTGCCAAAAAAGAATAACATAGAAAAATATCAAAAATTATTCTATAATTACCTAAGATATATATTGTTAATATATAAAATAAAATTGTGCATAATAATACAACTATTACAATAATTATACCAAGAAATCGTTTATTTATGTGAGCTGTTTTAAGGGATTTATAAAAAAAAGATATTATTTTACCAATTAATCTAACAGGATGAAGCTTATACTCTGGATCTCCTAATATTATATCTAAAACAAAAGCAATATTTAATATAAACCCAAACTTATAGTGATAAAAAAGAAGAGATAAGAAACTCATTTTCTTTGGGAGTCCTTAGACCTATTCTAAAGTAATTTTTAAATAGCCCATCAAAATTTCTACAATCTCTTACAAATATGCCCATTTGTAGTAATCTTTTTATGAGTTGATCTAAATCTTTCTCATACATAAATAACAAAAAATTAACATCACTTATAATAGGATTTACCCCTTCTACAAGCTTCAGGCCATTGTATAACTTTTTCCTCTGTTCAGATATAATAGATATTGTATTTCTTTCATATTCATGACATGGATAAATGGATTTTGCCACTTCCTCTGCAATATTATTAACTGTCCACGGCTCCTTTTTAGATTTAACAAGAGATATTACATCCGGGTTTGCAATAAGAGCACCTATTCTTAATCCTGGAAGTGCATAAAATTTTGTTAGAGAATGAATAACCAATATATTATCAGGTATGTCACAAGAAATAAATGTCTCATTCTCACAATTTTCTAAAAATTGAATAAATGCTTCATCTATTATTATCCATTTCTTAGAAAAATTATAAGAAATTTCTTCTATTAGGGCTTTTGGCAAAATATTTCCTGTGGGATTGTTTGGCCTTCCTATCCACAATGCATCTGAAACTCTTAGATTGGTAATTATCTGTTTTTTCAGCTCATTTATATCCATATTTAAAGGATCAATATATATAGTAATAATTTCTTTTCCAGCTAATATAGATGCCCTTTCATAGTCATAATAAGAAGGTTTAAGTATAACTACCTTTCTCATAGGAAGTGCCCTTGCCAATAAATATATAATCTCAGTAGATCCATTTCCTGGCAAAATAAATTCTTTGGGTAAACAAAATCTTTTTTGATAGAATTCTTTTATTCCTTCTCCATCTGGAGTTGGATAAATAGGGAGCTTATTTATAAGTTTAGGCCACATTTGAATTACAGATTGTGGAGGGCCTAAAGGATTTATATTAACACTAAAATCAATTACTTGATTTTTTTCTTTAATAAGATTGAATCTCTTAAGATAATACTCTGGACAGCCACCATGTAAATATTTCATTTACAGAGCACCTATAAATAACAATAACATTGTCACTAATTCATTAGTAGCACCTAAAAGATCGCCTGTTATCCCTGAATGAGTCTTTTTAAAGATAGACTTTAAGATAAATGTTGTAAACAGGGCTATAAAGAAAAAAATTATTCCATTAATCTTACAGAATAATAATGATAATATTAAACATGATATAAGATTAACCATTCTATGGCTTATTCTCGCACCTTTAACAAAAGGAGCCCCTGTTCCATCGTGTCTTGCATAGGGCATATTAATACACATTTCAACAATCATAGCCCTTGATATCACAGGCACAATAATAAGATAAAGAATCCTTCCGAGCTCCAATATCCTAATAACAGATATGAACCTCACTAATAGATCTACAAAAATAGCTATTGTACCAAAGGTACCTGTATGAGGATCTTTCATAATATTCAATCTTCTTCTTATATCAAATACTCCCAAGGAATCTGCCCAATCTGACAATCCATCTATATGTAAGGCAGAAGTTATGATTAATTCTGTAAATAAAATAATAATGGATATTCCTGGCCTCCAAATAAAAAGGCCGGATATATTCCAAATCCAGTATATTGAAAATAAAACAAAACCTATGAATAAACCTACAAAGAAAAACCAATACAAAGAATACGAAAGATCAGCCTCTTCTTTAATGTTGAATTTTAGAATAGTAAGAGTGTGAAATGCAGAGATTAAACCTCTCATTTATTTGGTCCCGGAGCTATACCTACCTCCTCAAAAGTGGCCATTTCATTATATACCATTAATGCAGCATCTATTATATGCATTGCCAAAACAGCACCAGTTCCTTCTCCAAGCCTCATATCAAGATTTAGTATAGGCCTTTCACCTATCTTCTCAAAAAATATTCTATGACCCTTTTCAGCAGACACATGAGAGAAGAACATATAATCTTTTACATTCTGGTTAATCTTTATTGCCACAAGAGCAGCTGCACTTGCAATAAAACCATCCACTAACACAACAAGATGGTTTTTAGCTCCTCCAATACATAGGCCACATATACCAGCTATTTCAAGTCCACCAATAGCAGAAAGAGTATTTATAGGATTATTAAAAAAAGCCTTATTGGTCATTAATGCCTTTTTAACTACCTCTATTTTTCTCATTAGTGACTCATCATCTATTCCCGTGCCTTTTCCAACTATATCTTCTGGTGAACACCCTAAAAGTGCACAAAATAAAGCAGCAGATGAGGTAGTATTACCTATCCCCATATCTCCAGTAGCTATTATTTCTATTCCCATATCCTTTGCCATATCTGCCAATTCTATACCCACATTTATCGCTTTTTTGGCTTCTTCTAATGTCATAGCAGGACCTTGAACGATATTTTGAGTTCCCTTTTTTACCTTTTTTCTTATCAAAAATGGACTTTCTTCCTTTATATCACCATTCACACCAATATCTACAACATAAACATCAGCTCCCACCCCTTTTGCTATTGCATTTATTGCAGCGACTCCATTAAGGAAATTTTTTACCATTCCTAAGGTAACATCTTGAGGATATGCACTTATTCCTTCTGTAACAACCCCATGATCTCCTGCAAACACAAAAACGGCCCTTTTTTTTAGAAATGGCCTTTCTTGTTTTCTTATTGCCACCACTTTTGCAGCTATATCTTCAAGTAAACCAAGGCTTCCTTTAGGTTTTACAAGATTATCCAATCTATTCCTTGCTTTACTCAGCCATTCTGATGAAATTGGTTCAATATCAAATAACAAATCTATATGATTCGACTGTTTCATCTTCCCAATCATCCCATAAATAAAGTTCGTGCTTTCCATCTGCTATTAATCTAAATGCATACCTTATAAGTTCCTCATAAAATTTACAATATGGGCTGGGAGCATTTAAAGTACCATAAAAAGAATGAACTTCAGCAGGACATGGAGATCCACAAAAATGCCTTATAGCACACATAGCACAGGGCCATATATTTTCCACTTTTCTGTTTACCACTTTTTTAAAAGGCACACTTTCTAATACCATAGAAACCTTATCTTTAAATATATTACCACCCTTAAATTCAGGAAAACCAATAAACTCACTACATGGAAATAGATCTCCATGTGCGGATAAGGCAAAAAAACATCTCCCACCTCCACATGGAGATATGTCACACATAAGTCTCCTGGTCGTTGGGCCTATTATTCCAGCAAGAATGTTTGTAAAATTTGTAATAATAATTTTTTTTCCTGTTTGTTCATATATTTCATATACCCTATCTAATGCTTTTAAAAAATAATGAGCTAATTCATCATCATCTGGTTTAAGCTCCTGTCCCCCTTTTTGGGTACATCTAACAGGATTAAACATAACCATATGCACATTGTGATCTTTACAAAAATCTATCATATCAACCAAGTACTTGACATTTATCTTTGTTACCGTTGCTATTAAATTAAAACCTATATAAGAGTTCAATTCCTCTATAACAGCTACTACTTTTGAAAAAGCGCCCTCTCCTGCCCAATTTTTTCTCTGTGCATCAGCAATATCTTTAATAGGAGCATCTAAGGAAATTCCTATACCTACATTATGTGACTTTAAAAAAGAAATATCTTCCAACTCTAAAAGTGTTCCATTAGTTTGTATTCCAAACAAAAAATCATCATAAAATTCTTCTATTGCTTGATATATAGGATCCTTTGCAATCATAGGTTCACTTCCGTGAAATATTATCTGAGGCTTTATTTCTTTTATTTTTAAGTCTCTATAAAAATATTCTTTCAGATTATATAATGCATCTTTTAGCTCATTTTTATCCATTGTTTTACCATTTTTCCTCATTTGTTCTGGAAGATAGCAATAAGTACAGTTAAAGTTACACCTTTCAGTAGGATTAAAATACACAGCAGAGGGCTTAAGCTCAAAACGTAGGTAATTTATATCCTTTTTAAATTCATCTTTTCTAGATTCAAAATCTAGAACTATTTTACCTGAAAGGGCCTCATTTATAACATCTTTATTTATTAACATCCAAAAGGCTGTATCTGGTTCAATTAATGCCACTTTATCTTTTAGACCTATATCTAATACACAAAAGTGAGGTCCATATCCAGTATTAGCGTATTCTAATTGTTTCATTTTAAACTCCTTATTCACAAAATCAGGGATCAGACAAAAAATTCTGATCCCTGACAGCTCCGCAATAAACTAAATAATGCTTATCACTTTTTTGGAACAAGCATTATGTAATGTGATAAACCGGTTCCTGTAGCCCCTTTACACAGTCTACGAAAAGAAATAATCTTTTGTGTCTTCATGATATACCTCCTTATTTCCTTATTATTCCTTAACTATTATTCCTTAACTCTTCTAAGCTCTACTTTTACTCTATTTTTAGAGTTAGGACACTCCCATACTTGAACATCAGGGTCCCCAATGGGAAAAGTTCCACCAAACTGAAGAGTATTAACCATACCAAATATATTATGATAAAAATACCCACAAAAATCGCCACATTTGTGAATGCTAAGTTCAAACTCATCTCCTACCTTCATACCAATACTGCATTCTCCTTGCATGTCTATAACCTTTGCAATCACCTTGTTACCTATTTTTGGATAACTAACTGCCATTTTTACACCTCCTTCTTGTTTTTTAAAACCTTGTTCCCATACTAAAATGAAGCTTACTACTGGCCTCATAAGGCTTTTTATTAAGATTAAATCCCCATTCTATGCGAATAGGGCCCATAGGAGAATACCATCTTACGCCAAAACCAATACTTCTTCTCATATCTGTAAAACTGTAACTCTCACTTGCTCTCCAAACGTTACCTGTATCAAAGAATAGTAATCCTATAAAAGATTTATCTTTTGTCAAGGGAATACGATATTCTACATTGTAAATCATCATCTTTTCACCACCTATCTTTTCCATTGTAACAGGATCACGTGGAGATATTTCTTGGTAATTAAAACCTCTAACTGTATCTATGCCCCCTATAAAAAACTTTTCATAAACTGGTAATTTACCACCTGATCTTTTTTGTAATCTACCCCATCTTCCCTGAAGCATTAAAACAGTATCCCATCTAAACTTAAAGAACCACGTACTTTGAGCAATATATTTGTTAAAATAGTTATCGCCTCCTAATATACCACCAGCATATTCAAATGAAAACTTATTTAAAGATCCCCTTGTTGGATATCGAACATTATTAATAGATACTCTACTTATACCAAGAGTTAGACTACTTGTAGTACTTGAACCTTCCATTGCTCTTATAACATATGCAGAAAAAGGGTTTACATCATATATATTTGCTGCGTCAAATCTATAATCAACCCAACCTCTTGTATAATCATCTATTCTCTTTATTGGAAAACCAATTGATATTTCTCCACCAGTACTCTTTCTTGAATATTCATCAAAGTCTCTTCTCCATCTGAATACTCTAAAATCTCCAGATATAGGTCTATCAAACATCCACGGTTCATAAAAATCCAAATCAAAGGCGCTTGTAACACCACCAAATCTTATTTGGAGCGCAATACGCTCACCCAGGCCTCTAAAATTGTCCTTTACAACCTCTATTGCTCCTATTAATTTATCCATTGTACTAAAACCAGCGCCAAAGCTAAAACTTCCAGTAGGAGCCTCTTTTACTTTAACATCCAAAACCATTTTATCTTTAGCACTTCCTCTACGTTTCTCTATTTTAACATCTTTAAAAAAACCCAGTCTATTCAAATTATCTATACTTTCTTGTAATTTCTTTCCACTAAAATAATCTCCTTCTACTAATTTTAGTTCTCTTCTGATTACCTTGTCTCTGGTTATAGTATTACCTTGGATATTAATCCTCTCTATTTTTACTTTTGGACCTTTAGAAATCTTAAATATTAGATCAATAAGATGCTTTTTTTTATGATATCTATTTAAAGGGATTACCTCCGCAAAGGCATATCCCTCGTTAGCATAAACCTTTTTTATTGATTCTATGTCTTTTCTTATCTGCTCTCTATTAAATACATCTCCTTTTTTTATTTTAATTACTTTCATTATCTCATCCGCTGGTTTTATAAGATCACCAGCAACAGACACTCTATTTATATGAAATTGTGGACCTTCATAAACTTCAAAGGTAACCACAAATCCTCCTAACTTTTTATCATATCTTACTTTTGGCTCTGCTACTCTTGCTCTTATAAACCCATGATTATGGTAAAATATAGTAATCCTATGAACATCATATTCCAGCTTTTTTTTATCCAAATATCCCGCACCAGTAAACCATGTGAGAATGCTTTTTTCCTTTGTAAACATTACTTTTTTTATAGCTTTTGTCTTGATCTTTTTATTCCCTATAATCTCTACTTTTTTTATGTAAACCTTTTTATGTTCTTTAATTTTATACTTTATAATAACTTGATTTTTAGGCATAGAAATAACTTCATATTTTATCTCTGCATTATAATATCCCTTTTGTGCATAATAATCTTTCAATTTATTTATACTCTGCCTAAGGGCACTATAATCTAACATAGAGTATAATTTTATGCCTATCTCCTTTTTTAACTTATCTTCTGATACATTTTTATTTCCTTCAAACACTATTTTAGAAATAATAGGTTTTTCTTTTACTATAAAAGTAACTATTTTGCCCTTCTTTCCGTCTTTTACTTCTATTTTTACATCTGAAAAATAGCCCATTCTATATATATCTCTTAAATCCTTATCCAACTTTTCGTAATCTAACACTGTTCCAGGTCTCGTTCGTACTACAGCAAGAATAGCATCCTTTTCTATCCTTTGATTTCCCTTAACTCTGACATCTTCAACTATATTACTTTGAGAATATACCGAGCACGGGATCATAATCAAAAGAGCAACAATGGCATAAAAGGCCTTATTTTTCAAACAAAAGCCCATCCTTTAGCTCCATTATCTTACACATCATATTAGCTAATTCTAAATTATGAGTTGCCACTACAATAGCAATACCTTCAGTTTTATTCAACTCCAATAATAACTTGGCAATATAACTACCCGTATTTCTATCCAAATTACCTGTTGGTTCATCTGCCAAAATTATTTTTGGCTTCATTACCAATGCCCTTGCAATAGCTACCCGCTGTTGCTCACCACCAGACAACTCACCAGGTCTATGTTTAATCCTATTATTAAGCCCTATTTTATTTAATACAGAAATAGCCATATCATAAGCCTCTGTTTTTTTATAGCCAGCAATAAGGGCTGGCATCATAACATTTTCTAATGCATTAAGTTCAGGAAGAAGATAATGAAATTGAAAAACAAATCCAATACTCTTATTCCTTAAGGAATTAAGAGCATCTTCTTTTATTTCATAAATATTTTCTCCACAAAATTTCACTCTCCCTTTTGTAGGAGGTTCAAGCCCTCCAATAATATTTAATAGAGTAGTTTTTCCAGAACCTGATGCCCCTATTATAGCAATACTATCACCTTTTTTTATTTCCAGATTAATTCCCTTTAATACTTTTAATACATAACCCTTGTTTTTAAAGTATTTATGAATATTCTTCAATATAACTATATTATTCATAACGAAGTATATCCACAGGATTAAGTCTGGATGCATATATTGCAGGGTATATAGTTGCAATGAGTGATATGCATATAGCTGAAACAGCTATAAACAATACATCTCCTAATTGCACTTGAACAGGCAATTTTGAAATATAATATACATCAGCAGGTAAATTTATAAATTTGTATTTTTTTAATAAGTAACATATAGCAAGCCCATTTATTAGGCCAGCTATCGTGCCCACAATGCCTACAAGAAGACCTTGAATAATAAATACTTTCATAATGCCTTTAGAAGGGGCACCCATTGCCCTTAATATAGCTATATCTTTTGTTTTTTCCATAACCATTAAAACCAATGTACTAACGATATTCAATGCACCTACAATAACAATCATAGTTAGTATCACAAACATGGTCATCTTTTCCAGTTTTAAGGCAGAAAAAAGACTTTTGTTCATTTCTTTCCAATCTTTGACTATAAATGGATAACCAAGCCTTGATTGAATTATCTTTGATATTTTGTCTGATATCGTGGGATCTTTTATCCTTATTTCAAGACCTGTTATTTTATCTCCCATATTTAAGAAATTTTGAGCTTCTTTAAGTGAAATATATGCCATGGAAGAATCATAGTCATACATTCCTGAGTCAAAAATACCTACGACTTTAAACTTTTTTGTATTAGGAATCCTTCCAATAGGAGTTAACTTGCCTTCCGGAGAAATAACTGTAACTATATCTCCAATAAATGCAGTAAGTTTTTTTGAAAGTTCTATGCCTAATATTATCCCTGGAATACCTCCTACAGTTCTTTTTATATATTTTAATGATCCTTTCTTTATCATATTTCCTATATTTACCACCTTTATAGCACTAACAGGATCTATACCTGTCAGTATAGCCCCAGAAGAGCTATTAAATCCTTTTATCATAACTTGAGAATATATAAATGGAGTACAAGCTACTACATCTTTGATATTTTTTAGCTTTTTCTCTATTTCATTGTAATTATTAAATCCTCCTTCAAGATTCAACACCATTATATGTGAATTTACACCTAATATCTTGGATAAAAGATCGCTTCTAAATCCATTCATAACAGAAAGGACTATTATAAGAGCCATGACACCTGTCATGACCCCTATTACAGAAATAAGTGTGATTACAGAGATAAAAGAAGTTCCCTTTTTTGATTTAAGATATCTTATGGCCAGTAATAACTCAAAAGACATAGTAACTATTGTTTAGATCTCATATGAGGAAACAGTATCACATCTCTTATAGAAGGAGAATCTGTAAGAAGCATGATCACCCTGTCTATTCCTATTCCTTCACCAGCAGTGGGTGGAAGTCCATGCTCTAAGGCAATAATATAATCTTCATCCATAAACTGTGCTTCCTCATCTCCAGCCTCTCTAAGGGCCATCTGCATCTCAAACCTATTTTTTTGATCAATAGGATCATTCAGCTCTGTAAAGCCATTAGCTATCTCCATTCCTCCTATAAAAAGTTCGAATCTATCTGTAAATTCTGGATTTTTGTCATTTCTTCTAGAAAGAGGAGATACATCAATAGGATATTCCACAATAAAGGTGGGATTTATAAGATGAGGTTCTACCAAGTGATCAAAAATTTTAGTTAATATTTTTCCATGTGTATCTCTTGGAAGGACATTTACACCAAATCTTTCTGCAAATTCCTTAGCTGCCTTTTCTTCTTTAAGTACTTTATCATCAACACCACCTATATCTTTTAGGGCATCAAACAGCTTAATCCTTTTCCAAGGAGTTTGAAAATTTATAATATTACCTTGATATTCTATAGTGCTCTTTCCCAAGATATCTTTTAAAAGTCTTTCAAATAATTCTTCAGTAAGTAACATTAAGTCTTTATACGTTGAATATGCCATATAAAATTCAAGCATAGTAAACTCTGGATTATGTTGTGTAGAAACACCTTCATTCCTAAAATTCCTATTCAACTCAAATACTTTTTCCATACCGCCAACTACAAGTCTTTTTAAATACAGCTCAGGTGCTATTCTTAAATAAAGCTCTATTCCCAGAGCATTGTGATAAGTCTTAAAAGGTCTGGCAGTGGCTCCTCCTGGAATAGGATGCATCATAGGTGTTTCTACTTCTAAAAATCCCTTTTTAACAAAAAACTCTCTGATGGCATGTATAATTTTACTTCTTAAAACAAATACCTCTTTGACATGATCATTTACAATTAAATCAAGGTACCTCTGCCTATATCTTATTTCTACATCTGTTAGCCCATGCCACTTTTCAGGAAGTGGCCTTAGAGCCTTACAAAGGAGCATGATATCCTCTGCCATTATTGTTAACTCATCTGTTTTTGTTCTAAAAACAAAACCTTTTACACCAATAAAATCTCCTATATCCATAAGCTTGAATAGCTTAAATTTCTCCTCTCCTACTCCATCCTTTTTTATATATAATTGAATTTTTCCTGTTCCATCCTTGATATTAACAAAAGAGGCCTTACCAAAATCTCTTATAGCCATTATCCTACCAGCTATAGAACACCTATTTTCCTCTTTTTGTAATATTTCTGAATCGATCTTATCATATTTTTCTCTGAGTCTTGCAATACATGTATCTGGCTTGTATCCAGCAGGATACAAATTAATTCCCATGTCTTTTAACTTCTGGGCCTTCTTTATCCTATCTTCTATAACAGGGCTTGTTTTTTTCATTATCCACACCTTAATATAAAGTTTTTAGAGTTGTAAGTAATCTAACTAAATCAAGTAGTCAAGAGATTTATCTTTCAAAATTTTATGAACTATCTTCAAAAAATCGTCTACTATTAAGGGAGACTTATATATATGTATAGAAGTATTTTTTATCTTATCTCTAATTTTATATACCCATGTATTAGGCATTACATTTATAAAAAAAATATATGTCTTTGTCTTTGTAATTGATGATAATACAGATGAGGTATCAAGTTTTGACAAAAGAATAGAATCAATAATAATAAGCTTAAATTCATCTTTTTCTATATACTTAATACCTTCATCCCAAGTTGGTACAAATATCACAGAAATTCCATTATCTAAAAACATATGATGAAGAAGATTATTAAGTAAAATAGTATCATCTGCTATAAAAAGCAGTTCACAAAAACCACGTTTTTTGGTCATATTGCCTCAAAAGCCGTCTTGATGATATTTAGCTTTTACCCTACCATATTTTTAGTTTTTATTTCAACATCAGGGATTTTAAAAATCAAATGAGTGAGCAGTAAAATGAATATACCTTTTGTGCATTTACACGTTCATACTGAATATAGTTTATTAGATGGTGCTATTAGAATAAAGGATTTACTAAGAAAAGTAAAATCCTTGGGAATGGAATCAGTAGCAATAACAGATCATGGAAACATGTTCGGAGTAGTAGAATTCCATGACATGGCAACAAAAGAAGGGATAAAGCCTATAATAGGGTGTGAAGTATATGTTGCACCTGGCAATAGAAAAAACAAATCACATTCTAAAAATGGAAAGCCTACTGATTATCATCTTATTCTTTTAGTAATGAATGAAATAGGATATAAAAATCTATGTAAACTTGTTACTTTAGCCCATATGGAGGGTTTTTATTATCATCCAAGAGTGGATATAAAACTTTTAGAGGAATATAATAAAGGTCTAATTGCATTATCTGCATGTCTGAAAGGAATAATTCCTTATCACATAAATCTAAATCAAATAGAAATTGCTGAACAAAAAGCTATAGAACTGTCAAAAATATTTGACAATGATAGGTTTTGCTTGGAAGTGCAAGCAAATATGCTACCTGAACAATTAAAGATAAACCAGGCTTTAAAAGAAATGTCTTATAAACTTTCAATACCTATGGTAGCAACAAATGATTGTCACTATTTAAATAAACAAGACGCAGAAGCCCATGATATACTATTATGTATCCAAACTGGAAAAAACATAAAAGATGAAAACAGATTAAAATTTTCTAATGATCAATTTTACTTAAAATCTCCTTCTGAAATGTTGTCTGACATGCCTGGTTTTGAAGAGGCAATCTCTAATACAATTTACATAGCAAACAAATGCAATTATTCAATGGAATTTGGAATATATAAATATCCAGAATTTCATGTCCCCAATGGAACCACTCTTGATCAGATACTAACTGATAGAGCGGTACAAGGGCTAAATAAAAGACTTGAACAAAAACAAAAAAGACAAGGTAAATTATCACCTGCTTTAGTTCAAGAATATAAAAAGAGATTGGACTATGAGCTTAATATATTAAAAGATATGGGATATGCTGGATATTTTTTAATAGTAGCTGATTTTATTAATTATGCAAGAAAAACAAACATACCAGTTGGACCTGGAAGAGGATCTGCTGCGGGTTCTCTTGTGGCATATGCTCTTTATATAACAAATATAGATCCAATAGAATATGGGCTTTTATTTGAGAGATTTTTAAATCCAGGGCGTGTTACAATGCCAGATATAGATATAGACTTTTGCATAAAAGGAAGAGATGATGTAATTAGATATGTTTCCAAAAAATATGGGGAACAAAATGTTTGTCAAATAATAACATTTGGGAGCATGAAAGCAAGGGCTGTTATAAGAGATGTTGGAAGAGCTTTAGATATACCATTAAAAGATGTAGATAAAATAGCAAAACTCATTCCTGAAAGTTTGCATATTACTCTTGATGAAGCAATACAGAAAGAGCCAGAACTTAAAAAATTGGCAAATGAAAATCAATCTATAGCAAAACTTCTTAATATATCAAAACAATTAGAAGGTCTTACAAGACATGTATCAACTCATGCATCAGGGGTTGTTATAGCAGATAAGCCTTTAGTAGAATACTTACCTCTTTATAAAGGGGCAAAAAATGAGATAATGACACAATTTCCAATGGATAGGATTGAACAACTTGGACTTATAAAATTTGATTTTCTGGGCTTAAAGACCCTAACTGTAATAAAACATGCGTTAGAACTAATAAAAGAATTTAGAGGGATTAATATTAATGTAGAAGAATTACCTCTTGATGATCCAGCAGTATATCAACTGTGTTGTGACGGTAAGACAACAGGAGTATTTCAACTTGAAAGTTCTGGAATGAAAGAATTAATGAAAAAATTGCAACCCCAAACCTTTAGAGATTTAATAGCACTTATTGCTTTATATAGACCCGGTCCTCTTGGAAGCAATATGGTGGATGAATTTATAAATAGAAAACATGGCACCCAAGCAATCAACTATTTTCATCCAAAATTAGAGTCTATATTAAAAGAAACATATGGAATAATACTTTATCAAGAACAGGTAATGCAAATTGCCCAGGTATTAGCAAATTATAGTATGGCAGAAGCAGATGAACTCAGAAAAGCCATAGCAAAGAAAAAACGAGATTTAATGGATCAACATCGAGAGCGTTTTATAAAAGGTGCCATAAACAATGGCGTAAAAGAAAAATTGGCAGAGGAACTTTTTAATCTTATAGAAAAATTTGGTGGATATGGATTTAATAAATCTCATTCTACTGCATATGCTATGGTAGCATATCAGACTGCATATTTAAAAGCCCATTATCCATTAGAATTTATGACAGCTTTACTGACTCAGGATATGGGAAATCAGGATAAAACCATAAAAAATATTGCTGAATGCAAAGAAATAGGCATAGAGATACTACCGCCTGATATAAATGAAAGCCAAGCTGATTTTACAGTAATAGATGAGAAAATAAGATTTGGACTTGCTGCTGTAAAAAATGTAGGTATAAAAGCTGTTAAAGCCATTATAGAAGAAAGAGAAAAGAATGGACCATTTAAAAATATATTAGATTTTTGCAAAAGAATAGATAGCTCTAAGGTTAATAAAAAAGTGATAGAAGGCCTTATTCAATGTGGAGCATTTGATTTCACAGGGATATCAAGGGCACGTTTATTTAATGGATTAGATGAAATACTAAGAATATGTCATTCTTCTAATAATTCTTGTCAGCTTTCTATATTTGGAAAACCAAATATTGGAGTTAATAGTCAAATCATTAATGAGATAGAATTACCCGAGACAGAAGAATGGAATGACAAAGAAAAACTAAAAAGAGAAAAAGAAGCATTAGGTTTTTATATCACTGGTCATCCTCTTGAAGAATATACTCAGGAAATAAAGAAATATTGTTCATGTCCGATTCAAGATTTACATACATTTAAAGACAAAAGTAATGTAAAAATAGCAGGTATGGTTGAAAATATAAAAATAAAAAGGACAAAAAAAGGCGATAAAATGGCAAACATTATACTGGAAGATATGACAGGATCAATAGAAGTCATTATATTTCCTGACCTTTTCA
>CAZMNC010000052.1:0-7610 GCA_964567535.1 uncultured Desulfobacterales bacterium
GCTATAACTTTTGGAGATCTTAATAATCCAAACCATAAAGTATCAAAACTTATAAAAAGTCCACGTGCATTTAGGCTATTAGAAAGACTAAACACAAAACCAAAGGTATATTATCTATCTTCTAAGAACTGGGTAAGAAAAATGGCAGATAATTATCTGCCAGGAGAATTTAAACCCTTATCCTAAGGGAGGAAAACAATGGATACATGCTTGATTCCAGAAGGTGTAGAAAGATGTTCATCTAAAAAATTTTTCTTATGGACCCTGCCGTGGTTTATTCTACTAATATGGGGAGGAATATCTGCTATATTGTGCCTTTGGAAAGGATTAAATCAAACCAATATGAGCAATATATTTGCCTTTGCATTATGGATTGTGTTTGATCTTGGATTAATTGCATTAGGTGCAGGAGCATTTTTTACAGGTTTTCTAACCTATATAATTGGCAAACAAGAATTGAAAGATATAATAAATGCAGCAGTAATAATAGGATTTATATGTTATTCTGCTGCAATGGCTATACTTGGAATTGACATCGGACAACCACTCAGAGGATGGTTTATCTTCTGGCACGCAAATATCCATTCTATGCTTGTTGAAGTCTCTTTTTGTATAACATGTTACCTTATAGTATTAACAATAGAATTTTTGCCAATAATATTAGAGAATAGAAAATTAGAAGAGATAAGACCTCTAAGACTTTTTGGAAAAAATCTTCATAGTATAATGGCTTTATTTGCTGCAACAGGGACATTTTTATCATTTTTTCATCAGGGTTCCTTAGGAGGCATGTTTGGAGTAATGCATGCGAGACCATTTGCAGCAAGGGGAGGATTTTATATATGGCCATGGACATTTTTTCTGTTTATTTTATCTGCTATTGCTGCAGGACCTTGTTTTACTATACTAATAACGAAACTCACAGAAAGACTTACCAGAAAAAAGCTTGTTCCAGATAATGCTATACAATTTTTAGCAAAACTTTCAGGCATCTTGCTTTCTATATATCTAATGCTGAAAATAGCTGATACAATTGGATGGATAGAAGGTGTTGCCCATAAAGCAGGATTCAGATTTATGGATTTTTATAGACAAGGACCATATGGTATATGGATGCCTTTTGTAGAAATAATTATATGCGGCATTTTACCTGCTATTATTTTAATGCTTCCCAAATTAAGACGAGATGGAAAATGGTTAATAACTGCATGTATATTAAATTGTATAGGAATTGTTATAAATAGATTTAGCTTTATTGTGGTTACTCTTGCAATACCTGTATTGCCTTTTGAAAAATTCTTGAGTTACTTTCCTACATGGCAAGAATGGGGGGTAGCCTTTGCATCCATAGCATATGGAATATTAATATTTTCCGTAGCTTATAGATATCTGCCAGTATTTCCAAAAGAAAAAGAACTAAATCATAGTCAAGGAGGTATTCTATGACTCCTTTTAGTTTTGAATGGCAATGGGATATAGGTCATATTATATTCTTTGGTTTTTTATATCTTGTTCTAATTATTGTAGGTTTAGGACTTGGGTGGACATGTTTTAAAACATTTCTCCAACTAACAGGTCTTTTGTGGGAGAGAGATTTAGATTAAAGCCATATTACAGTATCTCTTTTCCAATGTATATCATCTTTGTAGGGATAATCTAAATTGTAGTGAAGGCCTCTACTTTCTTTTCTTAAAAGAGCAGAGATAATTATGAGTTCTGCAGTTAAAGCCAAATTTCTTAATTCTAATAAATCTATTGTAATAATAAAATCCCAATAGTATTCTTTTATCTCGTCTTGAATTATTTCAATCCTGCGTCTGGCCCTTTCAAGTCTCTTATTTGTTCTTACTATGCCTACATAGTTCCACATAAATCTTCTAATCTCATCCCAGTTATGAGAAACTACCACCATCTCTTCACTATCCACTGCACTGCCTGAATCCCATTCAGGAGGCTTTGGAAAGTGGATACCCTTTTTTTCTTGAAGATACTCTGAAGAAAGTTCTGCTGCTCTTTTAGCAAAAACCAATGCCTCTAATAAAGAATTACTTGCAAGTCTATTTGCACCATGAAGTCCTGTACAAGCAACCTCTCCTATTGCATAAAGATTTTCCAAACTCGTAAGTCCATATTCATCAGTTAAAACTCCACCACACATATAATGAGCAGCGGGAACAACAGGGATTGCTTCCTTAGTTATATCAATCTGGAATTTCAAACATGTTTCATATATATGGGGAAATCTTCTTTTTATAAAATCAGATGACTTATGACTTATATCTAAGTATACACACTCATCTCCACTCTTTTTTAATTCCATATCAATAGATCTTGCTACTACATCTCTTGGAGCAAGTTCTTTCATAGGATGATATCTTTCCATAAATCTATTTCCTCTTTTATCTATAAGTACAGCCCCCTCACCTCTTATTGCCTCAGAAATAAGAAAATTTTTTGCTTCAGGATGATAGAGACATGTAGGATGAAACTGTACAAATTCTAAATTTGCTATTTTTGCTCCTGCCCTATAAGCGACTGCTATTCCATCTCCTGTAGCAATATCTGGATTACTGGTGTATAAATAAACCTTCCCTGCTCCTCCAGTGGCAAGTATAGTAATTTTGGCTAAAAATGTCTTCACTACATTATCTTTTACATCTAAAACATAAGCCCCCCAACATGTACGTTCGCCTATTTCCTTAGTAATCAGGCCTTTTTTTATAAGTTTGGCAGTGGTTATAAGATCAATAACCATATGATGTTCATAAATAGCAATATTCTTATTCTCCTCTACCCTTTCAAGTAAAACCTTTTCTACTTCATGCCCTGTCCTATCTTCTGCATGAACGATTCTTCTTTTGGAATGTCCCCCTTCTCGCCCTAAATCTAAAAGATTAGTATATTCATCTTTTGAAAAACTAACTCCTAATGATATAAGCTCACTAATCACCTTAGGTCCTTCTTTAACCACCATTTTAACTACATCCTCATGACAAAGACCATCACCAGCTTCCAGTGTATCTTTTATATGATATTTAAAATCATCAGATGGATCTATAACAGAGGCAATTCCTCCTTGAGCATAATTAGTGGCACCTTCTATTTTTTCCTTTTTTGTAACAATGGCTACTCTGCCATATTGTGAAGCATGTAATGCAAAACTTAATCCTGCTATCCCACTTCCTATAACTAAATAGTCAGTTTGAACATCCATGGTTCACCTCCTTAGAAATTGTCAATATACCACAAAACTATTTTTATAAAAAGGGCTTGACTGAATGGTAAAAATAGAGGGAAAATGAATAAAAGCATGTCATAGGAGGTAAAGTATGTTTGGTATAGGAATGCCAGAATTAATAGTAATACTTGTAATTGTGTTGATAATCTTTGGGGCAGGAAAATTACCTGAAATAGGTGCAGGAATAGGAAAAGGTATAAAAAATTTTAAAAAGGCAATGCATGACGCTGATAAAGAAATTTCTCCTGTTAATAAAACCAAAAATAAAGAATAAGTTTCTAATATTAAAATGGGATGTCATCGTCTACGTCAACCGGCTGCTCACCAGGTAAAGATTCAGACACAGGTTCAGGTATTTCATTCCTTTCAGGAGGATTAAGTATTTGCAAAGTTTGAGCTACTATTTCAGTTGTATAGCGAGTGTTACCATCTTTATCTTCCCATGCTCTTGTCCTTAACTTTCCTTCTACATAAACTTTACTTCCTTTATGCAAATATTCACCGCAAATTTCTCCAAGACGTCTCCATGCCACTATTCTATGCCACTCTGTATGTTCTTGCTTATTACCTGTATTCTTGTCCTTCCACTCCTCTGTTGTAGCCAAGGTAAATGTAGCAACAGGGACACCACTTGCTGTATATCTAAGTTCAGGATCTCGTCCCAAATTGCCTATTAGAATTACTTTGTTTATACCAGCCATATTCTTTTTCTCCTTTTTTCATTTAACAATTGGCATAATTGAAAAAAAATTTTATCATAATAAAAATCCCAAAACAAGTATTCAGGATAGAAATGCTAAGGATTATACCCTTAGGTGGATTAGGTGAAATAGGACTAAACATAATGGTATTGGAATATGGTAATACATTATTAATTATAGACGCTGGTATTATGTTTCCTAATGATTATACTCCTGGCGTAGATATAATAATTCCTGATTTTCATTATATAAGAAGAAAAAAAGACATAATTAAGGCTATTATTCTAACTCATGGACATGAAGATCATATAGGAGCAGTTCCTTTTTTATTGAAAGAATTTGATATTCCAGTATATGGAACAAGCTTTACACTAAATCTACTAAAAGAAAAACTTAAAGAACACAATCTTTACAATAAATCAAGACTTAATTATATAAAAGCTGGTGATGTTTCCTACATTGATCCATTTAAAATAGAATATATCAGTGTAAGTCATAGTATAGTAGATGGGGTTGGTCTTGCTATAGAAACTCCGGAGGGGATAATAGTTCATTCTGGGGATTTTAAAATAGAGAATTCCAGTTTAAATAATCAAGGCACTGATATAGGTCGTTTTGCCTATTATGGCAAAAAAGGAGTATTGGCTCTCCTTTCTGACTCTACTAATGCCGAAAAAGAGGGCTTTAGCCTTAGTGAGAAAGAGGTAAAAGAGACATTAGAAACTGTATTCAGCCGAAGTGAAGGTAGAATAATAGTTGCAAGCTTTGCCACAAATATACCCAGGATACAGCAAATAGTAGATTTGGCAGTTCATTTTAAAAGAAAGATCCTTTTTTTAGGAAAAAACATGATAACTTCTGTATCAATAGCTTGTAAACTGGGATTTCTCGAAATGCCAAATGGTGTGGAAATAAATGAAAGACAGCTGCCTCTTTATAAAGACAATGAGCTTGTAATTATCACTACTGGATCTCAAGGAGAACCTATGTCAGCTTTAGTCAGGATGGCGCGTTCAAGATATAGATATCTAAAAATTAAACCAGGAGATACAATAATATTATCGTCTAAATTTATCCCGGGAAATGAGGCAGCCATAACCTCAATTATAAACACTCTTTATAAGTTGGGAGCAGATGTTGTTTATGAAACAGTAGCAGATATTCATGCATCTGGACACGCAAATAGAGAGGAACTGAAATTAATGCTCAGCCTTATTAGACCTAAATATTTTATCCCTATACATGGAGAATATAGACACTTAGTCAAACACTCACATCTAGCAATAGATATGGGTATTCCTAAGGAAAATATTATGTTATTAGAGGATGGAGATGTAGTTGCATGTGAGGATGGAATATGCTGGAGAGATGACAAGATCCCTACAGGAAAAATGCTTATTGATGGGAAAGGAATAGGAGATATTGGTGATATTACTTTAAGAGATAGAAAAAAGTTAAGTATACATGGAATGGTAATTGTAGTATTAGTAACAGACGAAAGAACAGGAGATATTGTCTATGGACCTGATGTAATGTCGAGGGGATTTATACTGCAAGAATATAGAGATTACTTATTAGAAGAAGCAAAGTGTGTAGTATTAGAAGTCTTTGATGATCTGGATAGATCAATACCTATTGATTGGGCATCTGTAGAGACTGATATGATGAGAAGACTCAAGAGTTTTTTCTTTAATGTAGTAGGCAAAAACCCTCTTATTGTGCCAATAATTATTCATATATAAGCTATGGATAAAAATAAATATCCCATTTTAAATGAAATAACAGGAATTATTCTAATAATCTTTTCCATAATATTGGGGATAAGTTTGTTGTCTTTTCATCCCAAAGATAAACTAATATGGCAAACTCATCATGTATTAAAAACATATCATAACCTTTTTGGTATATTTGGAGCACATATTTCAGGAATATTACTTTATGTTTTAGGGTTAATATCCATTTTAATTCCTATATTTTTATTTATTGCTGGATTTTCAAAGATAATGGGTAAATCTTTATTAACAAATCTTATAGATATAATCTTTGCCCTTATTTTTATTATCTCAATATCTGGAATTGTAGAATTTTTTACTAAAAACAAAGCCTTATTTAAAGGCATAAATATATATTATGGAGGGATTATAGGAAAAGAGGTTTTTAACGGAATAAGTATATGTTTTAATAAAATTGGGGCTACTATAATCTTAATATGCATCATTTTTATATCAATTATGTTCTTATCAAGATTATCAATTAGTCATATAGTTATTTATAGTGGCAAATTTATTAAAAAGATATTTAGTAAAAGCATATGGTCCAAAATAAAACCTAAGCCAGAATCAACACCAAAAAGAAAAGATACTGATATTACATATAAAAATATAGATAACATAATAAAAGAACCAGATACAAATATAAAAACAATAGATCTCATTCCTCTGGAAGAAAATAATATTCAGATTAATAACAAATCATATATCGAATCACAAAATAATAGGGAACCATATATCCTGCCCCCTTTAGATCTGTTAAATGATCCTCCCAAAGAAGAAAAAAAGGTTACAAAAGAAGAATTACAAAATAATGCAAGACTTTTAGAAGAAAAGCTTTTAGATTTTGGAATTAAAGGTGAGATAGTGGAAATACTTCCAGGACCTGTAGTTACTATGTATGAATTCAAACCAGCGCCTGGAATAAAAATAAGTAAAGTAGCTGGTCTATCTGATGATCTTGCAATGGCTCTTAAGGCATTACATATAAGAATTGTAGCCCCTCTTCCTGGAAAAGGGGCCATAGGCATAGAAATACCTAATAGAAACAGAAAAATAGTATACATAAAAGAAATATTAACAAGCGGTTCCTATATAAATTGTAAATATAGATTGCCTATTGCCCTTGGAAAAGACATAACAGGATCACCTGTTATTACAGATCTTACAAGAATGCCCCATTTGCTTATTGCTGGTGCCACAGGAACAGGTAAGAGCGTATGTATAAATACTATGATAAATAGTATAATTTTCAAGCTATCTCCAAAAGAGATCAGATTTCTTATGATAGATCCTAAAAGGATAGAACTTTCTGTATATAATGATATTCCTCATCTTCTACATCCTGTTGTATCACAACCAAAAGAGGCAACAAATGCACTTATCTGGGCGGTTAATGAAATGGAAAGGCGTTATGAACTTCTTTCTGAAACAGAGTCCAGAAATATAGATACATATAATCAAAAGATATTAATGTCTCAAATAGAAGGCGAAAATATCTTGCCATACATTGTAGTTATTATAGATGAGTTGGCAGATCTTATGATGACATCATCAAAAAGAGTAGAAGAGTCTCTTGCGCGACTTGCCCAAATGGCAAGAGCTGCTGGAATTCATCTTGTAATAGCTACTCAAAGACCGTCTGTAGATGTGTTAACAGGAATTATAAAGGCAAATTTTCCTACAAGGATATCTTTTCAGGTCTCATCAAGGGTTGATTCCAGAACAATCTTAGACAGTATTGGTGCTGAAAATTTATTGGGAAATGGAGATATGTTGTTTTTACCGCCTGGTGTGGCAGGTATACAAAGAATACATGGGGCATTTATTTCAGAAGAGGAAGTAAAAAAGATAACCGATTTTCTTAAAGCACAGAAAAAACCAGAATATGATGAATCTATA
>CAZMNC010000053.1:0-1891 GCA_964567535.1 uncultured Desulfobacterales bacterium
GAGGCTTCAAAAGAATTTGATATACCAGAATTAAAATTAACAATGGCAATAAAAAATGCACCTTCTATCTTAGATAAATTCACATATGGAAAAGAGCGCTATGTTGCTTATATACAAGCAGCATTTCTTAAATACATAAAAAAAGATAATGTAGTATATCATGGTTTTGCCGGTCACTTTTTTGTAAGGGATATAAATAACATTTTAAAAGTAAGAATAAATGCAGATATAGAACTTAGGATAAAGTTAGTAATGGAAAAAGAAAACATTTCCAGAGAAGAAGCTATTAAGTTTATAACCAATGTAGATGAAGAAAGAAGAAGTTGGAGTAAACATCTTTATGGAATAGATACAAATGATACAAATTTATATAATATGGTATTTAAAATTGGAAGGATACCTGTAGATGAAACAGTGAATTGTATTTGGAATATTATAAATAAAGGTTACTTTAATATGGATGAAAATTCCAAAAAAAAGATAGAGGATATGTCTCTTGCTGCTGAGGCAAAAGCTGCTCTTATGAATATAAGTCCTGATCTGGAAGTATATGCAAAGGATGGTCTGATATATGTCAGAGGCAAAGCAGCCCTTATTCATGGCGATAGACTAATTTCAGATATCGAAAAAACAATAAAAGAAATTCCAGGAGTAAAAGAGGTAAAAATTAGTATTTCCTCAAAATTTATAGATGTATAAAAAAATAAATTTAATTTTATCCGAATTTTTTAAACTTCCTGAGAGAGCTGTAATAGCAGGCTTTATATTAGCTATATGGATTGGCGCTATCTTACTAAAATTACCAGAGGCTGCATCTAAATCTCCAATTAATTGGATAGATGCACTTTTTACTTCAACATCAGCCACATGTGTTACAGGACTGACAGTTATAGATATAAGTAAAAAATTAAGTCTATTTGGACAAATTGTAGTATTAATTTTGATACAGGCTGGTGGTTTAGGAATAATGACAATATCTACTATGTTTATTGTAATGATGGGCAAAAGACCTAGATTGACTGATATGGTTGCTGTTCAAGATACCCTTATGTTAAAACCAGAAAAGGGATTTCAATCTATATTAAAAAATGTGGCCATACTAACAGCTATTATAGAAGGGACAGGATTTATACTTATATTCTTATATTTTTTTATAAAAACACCTTCATCTATATGGAAAAGCATATATATTGCTATCTTTCATACAATAAGTGCTTTTTGTAATGCGGGCTTTTCTATATTTTCTAATAGCTTTATGGACTTTAAAAGGAGTTATTTTTTAAATATCACTATCTGCTTTTTAATAATAACAGGAGGAATAGGGTTTTTGGTCTTATCTGAAATAAGAGAAAAAAAGAGGTTTTCTCTACTTAGTCTCCACTCTAAAGTAGTTATTTCTACGACGCTCATCTTACTTGTTATAGGAACAATTTTAATCACATGTATGGAATGGAAAAATACAATGGCATCTCTTAATGTGCCTCAAAAATTTCTGGCAGGCTTTTTTCATTCTGTGAGTGCAAGAACAGCAGGTTTTAACACTTTGCCTGTAGGGAAAATGGCAAATGAAACTTTGTTCCTTATTATTTTATTAATGTTTATAGGGGCATCTCCAGGTTCGTGTGGCGGTGGAGTAAAAACAAGCACCTTTGCAACTATTATTTTACTTGGCATATCAAGACTCAAAGGATATGAAAATCCTCAAATATTCCGAAGAACAATTTCAAAGGAGGCAATTAGCAAGGCAATAAGTATAGTTATGATGAGCATGCTAATCATTATTATTGGTATAATGCTTCTTTTAATCACAGAATCGGGTGGGATTCCACATCCAGAAAGTAAAGGAATTTTTATGGAATTGATGTTTGAAACAGTAAGTGCATTTGGTACA
>CAZMNC010000054.1:0-8597 GCA_964567535.1 uncultured Desulfobacterales bacterium
AAAAAATTAATAATATGATAAAAGATTATGGTAGATGCGAGAGATGGAAATTAGGACCTACAAGAACTATTTCGCCAGAGATACATTCTATCCCTCTTCTGATATTTCTAACAAGAAATGACAAATAAAAGAATCTTTAAATGGTATGATCCTTTTCTTCTTCAAATTTTACCACCTATAATATCATTAGCTGGAAAAACTCTTCTTTTTTCCTGCCATATAGTTCATCAAGAAGGGATAAACTATAAGAACCCAGCAGTATATGCTACATGGCATCAAAGAATGGCTTTCTTTGCAAGATACTTAGCAGGTAAAAACTTGATCATCATGATCAGTCAAAGCAGAGACGGAGAATATGGAGCAAAAATAGCAAAACATTTAGGATTTCAATATGTCAGGGGCTCCTCCACAAGAGGAGGAATAAAAGCGTTAAAAAATATGATAAACCTCCTTAAACAAGGAAACTCAGCTGGTATTTTAGCAGATGGTCCATTAGGCCCCCCAAGGATTGCAAAGATGGGGCCTATAATTATAGCACGTGAAACAGGGCTACCTATAATTCCTATAGTATGGAGCTGTAACAGATCCTGGATATTGAATTCATGGGACAGATATATAGTACCAAAACCTTTTGCAAAGGTGGTAGTTAGACACGAAAAGCCATTATGGGTTCCCAAAAATATCAGAACAAAAGAAGAACTTGAGTTTTACAGAAAAAGACTGCAGGATAAGTTAAATGAATGTACACAATGGTGTGATAAGTTTTTTGGATTAGCTATACCATGGAAAAGAGAAAGATAATATTTCTGTTCCTTTTTTTATATCTGGTATCTACATGGGGATGTTCAAAGAGACAAATACGACCCCCTGCCTATTTTATATCAAAGATTATAATCCTACCTACTGCAAAAAGAATCCATACAAGGTATTACATAATAAAAGGAAAAAAATATTATCCTGTACCCGATATGGTACAAAGAGGAATAGCTTCTTGGTATGGAAAAAAATTTCATGGCAAAAGAACAGCAAATGGTGAAATTTATAATATGTATAAAAGGACTGCTGCCCATAAAACTTTGCCTTTTGGCACATATGTATTGGTAAGAAATTTAAAAAATAATAAAAAAACAATTGTAAGAATTAATGATAGAGGACCTTTTGTAAAAAACAGAATTATAGATCTATCTTATAGAGCAGCAAAAGACATAGATCTTATTGGACCTGGCACAGCTCCTGTAGAGCTCATAGTTTTAGGAAAGGAGTTAGGAAAAATAAGATCTCCATTAGGTAAAAAATTGGTTTTAGAAATTACAGATGTTGAAAAGGGTAAATTTGGCGTTCAAGTAGCATCTTTTAGGGATAAAAAAAATGCTCTCAGGTTAGTAGATAGGCTAAGTGTAATATTCCATAATGTGGAAATAAAAGTAAATACAGACAGATATGCCAATCCTGTTTACAGAGTCATAATATCCGGAGTTAACACTATAGTAAAAGCCACTATCATAAAAAGAAAATTAAAAGATATTGGTTTTAAAGATGCCTTTATTATCAGTCTTTAGGTGAGTTCATCTTTTTCTTTAGTACACCAGAAATCCTAAATGACACTACACGACGGGCTCGTAATTGTAACTCCTCAGATGTTTGAGGATTTCTTCCTCTACGGGCAGACTTATCCCTTACAATAAATTTGCCAAATCCACTTATGAGAACATCCTCTCCATTCTCTAAAGTGTTTTTTATAATCTCTATTAAGGCCTCTACCACTTGTTTAGACCGAGCTTTGCTAAGGCCCACCTGGTCATATATCTTATTTATTAAAGTCTCTTTAGTAACTGTCACCTCATATCCTCCTCTTCCTCATAGGAATAAATAAGTATGATCAAACCCCTATTAAGTGTCAAGGTTTTCATTCAAATTTTTTCTTAAATTTTTCTCTCAATTTTTCATATACTATATCTGGCACAAGCCCTTTTACATCGCCACCAAAACTCGCTACTTCCTTAATTATACTTGAACTGATATATAACCATTTGTAATCTGTCATCAAAAATATAGACTGGACAGTACGGTTAAGCTTTCTATTCATAAGAGCCATTTGAAATTCAAATTCGAAATCAGACATTGCTCTTAAACCTCTGATAATAGCCTTCGCCCCTTTTTTTACTGCATAATCCATCAAAAGGCCTTCGAATGTATCTACTTCTATCCCTTCCATATCATTAGTTGCCTCTTCTATCATAAAGATTCTCTCTTCTACAGAAAAAAGCGGCTTTTTTTGAGGATTTATTAATATAGCAATAATAAGTTTATCAAATATATCCAATCCTCTTCTTATTATACTCAAATGGCCATTTGTTATGGGATCAAAACTTCCAGGATATATAGCAATTCTTTCTGTCATTTTTTATCTCCATAAAGAAATATCCATAGCTTTGTATCACCATAAGTTCTGATGTCAGACAGTGAGATGTGATTTATGCAGGATGGAACAGACTCTCTCTTTGAAGACCTTCCAACAATTATGGCTTCATCCTGTAATATCTCTTTTACAGGCAAAATATTTATCATTTTACACAATAACCCAGTATCATATGGAGGATCAATAAATACTATATCAAATTTTTTTTTGCTCTTTAAATGCATTCTTATAAGATCTATCTTTAATAAAATAGCCTTTTTTGTGTATCCAGTAAGTTCAAGATTCTTTTTTATGAGTCTTAATGAATATGGAGATTTATCCACAAAACACACATAATCCGCCCCCCTGCTTAAGGCCTCTATTCCAAGAATTCCAGTTCCAGAAAACAAATCCAATACCTTTTTTCCAGAAAGATTATGACCAATTATATTGAATATAACTTGTCTTATATAATCACTACTGGGTCTTATTGTCTTTCCCTTTGGGGAAAGCAAAACAGAACCTTTTTTACTTCCCCCCGTTATTCTCATTTCCTGTTAAAACGGGTTGTTCCTCTTGTGATAATACTGAAATTTTTTTCTTTCTATAAAGTCTGTATAACGTAATAACAGGCCCTGATAATACATATGTCATTACTAAAAATGGTATGATTAACTTTGGCTTATATGCAATAAGCACAAGTATCAAAACAATAGAAACAAGCATATTAAAAGGCTTTTTATTGCTTAGTTCATCGCCTTTTAAGCTTAGATAAGTTATATTACTTACCATGAGGAAAGACAAAACATATATGGAAATAAGCATAAATAAGGGATTTATAGAATAGTCAATAACTTCTGTAAAAAGAATCATACATGAGATAAAACTTGCAGCTGCTGGGATAGGAAGACCTTTAAAATATGATACTTCTTTATCTGTTCTTACATGAACATTAAAGCGTGCAAGTCTTAATGCGCCACATGCAAGATACATAAAACATGCTAACCAACCTAATCTACCTATGGACTGCAATATCCACTTAAATATTAGTATGCCCGGAGCTACTCCAAAAGCCACAAGATCAGATAAAGAGTCATATTCCATACCAAATTGACTTGTAGTATGGGTGAGTCGGGCTACTCTACCATCTAACATATCAAACACACACGAGATAAGTATAGCTGCTGCTGCATTGTCAAACTTTCCGTTTAATGTAGAAATAATGGAAAAAAACCCAAAGAATAAAGAAATGGTAGTAAAAAGATTGGGAAGTATATAAATTCCTCTCCTTTTTCTACTATGCTGAATTTTTTTGTTATTACGTCTCTTTTTCATGGCATATACCCTATGATAGTAATTCCTGCTTTCACTTTTTGGCCAAGGTTTACAATTATCTTGCATCTTTTATCAAGATAAAGTTCCACCCTTGAACCAAAACAAACAAGTCCAAATCTCTGGCCAGCAATAACTTTATCACCCTTGTCTATCCAACAAACAATCCTTCTTGCTATAATACCAGCTATCTGAACAATAGTTATTGGTGTAGAATAACCATCTGGAATGAGAATAATCCTGTTCTTTTCGTTTTTTAAAGATGCTTCCTTTAAATCTGCTCTAAGAAACTTTCCAGGAATATGTTTTATATCTTTTATTGTTCCATTCACAGGAATTCTGTTTATATGAACATCTGTTAAGGACATAAATATACCTACTTTTATATAATCCTTACTCTCATCAATTTCTATTAATTTACCATCTGCAGGAGAAAGAATCGTCTTATCTTTAACTTGACATTTTCTATTAGGATCTCTGAAGAAAAAAGCAATAAAGGCTGTTATTAAACCAAATAATAAAGCCAAAAATTTAAAATTCACATATAATAAAAAGAGAGTTAGAACAATACCCAGCCCTATAAAAGGGATAGCTCCTCTTACAAAAGGCCATTTATTGTTTATATTAGCTATTCGCAATTTCCAACCTATAGGGATTAGATCTTATCTCAGGTGGTCGCAAATATATAGGTTCAAGAAACAAAGGATCATCAAAGTCCTCCTTTAAAAATCTATTTATAGCTAACATCCCTATGTTAGAAGCCCGAATATGCCATAAATAAGGAGGAGCTATTAATAAATTAGAACCCATAACCTCTTTCAATAATTTTGATTGATTATTGTAATCATTTCCAATGAATATCGTCTCTTTACAAAAAAAATCAGGAAATTCTTTTAACTTTAGATAAATATCTGAACTAATACGAACAAGTTTTTTATGCTCATTCCACTTGAATTGAGCAACAAAATATTCTTTTTTTCTAGAATCAATAATGGCAGTAATAGGTATATCTTTGGCCTCTAAAACTTGCATAGCCAATGCCTCAAGACTTGAAACCCCAACCACAGGAATAGATAAAGAAAAAGACATACCCTTTGCAATAGAAAGTCCTACTTTAAGCCCTGTAAAACTACCAGGACCTATAGCAACTGCTATGCCTTTAATATTTGAAATATGCATGTTTTCTACATGTTTTATCAAAAATTCTATAGAAGGCATTATAATTTTTGAACCCAAATTTTTATAAGGAAGAATATACTCTGAAACTAAAACCCCTTGCATATCCATCAAACCAATACTATATTGCGTTGTGCTTGTATTTAGAATTAGTATCATAGTCTATTATTTTGTAAGAATTCTTGTTATATCATTATACATAACCATTGCCATTAAACAAATCAATAATATTAACCCAACTTTATGTGCAGTTTCCTGAATCTTTTGATCTAATGGCCTACCCATAACAAGCTCTATAAATAAAAGCATTATTAATCCCCCATCCAAAATAGGGATGGGTAATAAATTTAATATTCCCAAATTTATACTTATAACAGCAGTAAATGGTATAAGATAGATCCAATTTTCTTGAGCTATTTTTCCTGTTATCTGACCTATTAGAATAGGTCCACCCAAGGTTTTAACAGGAACTATCCTTTCTATCAACTTTACAATTGTAACACACGTAAGTCTTATGATCTCCCATGTTTTTATAAAAGCTTCTTTTACTGCTCTTATAAAAGGCAATTTAATAAGCTGTGTTTTTCCAGATGCAATAATACCAATAATAACGGTCTTTATCTTTTCACCAAATATATTGTTGGTAATCCCTTTTTCAGGAATAACCTCTATGTTTATATATTTATCTTGTCGTTTTATAGTCAATAATATTGGAACACAGCCTTTTTTATGAACAATATTTTTTATATCTTCCCATTTGTGAATAAAGACACCATCAATAGCTATGATTAAATCACCTGGCTTAATTCCCGCCTTTTGAGCTGGTGAATTTTTTTTTATAGCACCTACTTCTGGAATTAGAACCCTTTCTCCTACTATGCTATAAAATAGCATAAAAATTATCAGAGCTAATAATAAATTAAATATGGGCCCAGCCATAACAATAGCTATCCTTTTTAGAACAGGTTGGTTATTAAATGCTCTATGTTCTTCAGAAGGAGGAATTGGTTCATCATCATCTATATTTTCACCTAACATCTTTACATAACCACCAAAGGGGATTACTGAAATAGCATATTCTGTCTCTCCTATCTGTTTTCCAAAAAGTTTAGGGCCAAGTCCAAGAGAAAATCTTAAAACCTTAACCCCAAATAATTTTGCAATAAAAAAATGACCCAGTTCATGAAAAAAAATTAATGCCCCAAGAACTAATAAAAGAGGAATTATATAGTAAATAAATACGTGATATGTATTCATCTGCTATCTCTTAATATTTTCTATAATATTATTTGCTACATTTCTTGCCCATCTGTCTATCTTTATTATAGATAGAATATCATCAGTAGCAAATGATTTATGAATAGACATAACTTTTTCTATTACTGCCGGGATATCCAAAAACCCTATTTTTCTGTTTAAAAAAGATTCCACTGCTATTTCGTTTGCAGCATTCATAACAGCAGGCATACTTCCTCCTACTTCTAAAGCCTCATAAGCCAGTTTAATACATCTAAACTTGTTAAGATCTGGCTTTTCAAAAGACAGAATACCTATCTTATCTAATTCCAAGGGAGGAAGACTATTTTCTATATGCCTGGGATAAGAAAGGGCATATGAAATTGGAATAGTCATATCTGGTATTCCTAATTGAGCTATCATAGCTCCATCTTTATATTCTACCATTGAATGTACAATACTCTGAGGATGAATGAGAATATCTATTTGATCTGAGCTCAAATTAAATAACCACTTTGCTTCTATTACCTCTAAACCCTTATTCATCATTGTTGCAGAATCTATAGTAATTTTATTACCCATATCCCAATTAGGATGCCTTAATGCCTGTTCAGGAGTAACATTTGCCATATCTTTAAGAGAAAGATTTCTAAAAGGTCCCCCAGAGGCAGTTAATATTATCCGCTTAATATCATCCTTAGGATGTCCCTGCAAAGACTGCAATATTGCTGAATGCTCGCTGTCAACTGGAATTATAGAAACCCTGTTTTTTTTTGCCTGCTGCATTACAATAGAACCTGCCATTACCATAGTTTCTTTATTAGCAAGAGCCACATCTTTTCCTGCTTTTATAGCGGCAAAAGTTGGCATCAGACCCGCTGCTCCTGTTATAGAAGAAATTATTATGTCAGCGCTATCCAATGTAGCTATCCTTATAAAACCCTCTTCTCCAAAGAATACATCTATACCTTTTTTATCTAAAGTAGGCTTTAACTTATTAGCATCCTCTTCATATAGAACTGCTACTGCTTGAGGATGAAAATTATCGATTTGATTCATTAATAGCTTTATATTTTTCCCTGCACTCAGCCCAACAATTTTATATTTGTCAAAATTACGTGCAATAACCTTTAGTGCAGTTACTCCAATAGAACCGGTAGATCCTAATATAGATATCTTTTTCATTTCCACATCATATATCCATAAAGTATAGGTATTGTAAATAGAAAAGAATCTATCCTATCCAAAAGTCCTCCATGCCCTGGCAAGATTTTTCCTGAGTCTTTTACACCATAACATCGTTTTATTAATGATTCTGCTAAATCACCAATTTGCCCCATAATAGATAACAATATTACCAAAAAAAATATATTATAAGATATAGGACATAACTTGAATATCCTTAAATATACAAAAGCTCCTATAGTAGAACATACAAGACCGCCTAAAGATCCCTCCCAAGTCTTCTTGGGGCTTATCTTTTTATGTAAATGATGTTTTCCCAATATACGTCCAAAATAAAATGCACCTGTATCATCTAAAATGATGAGCCATAATAAAAAAAATATCCATACCTTACCATAAGGATGTTTATATATTATCATAAGCATCCATAAAGGAAGAGAAATATATACTAACCCCAAAAGGCCTTTTGCTATATTTTCAAAAAGGGCAGGTTTTGGATCATAAGATTGAAGTATACATAAAAGCATAGGAAATATTACAAAACACGATATTATAAAAGGTAAAAGATATAAACTGGTATTTAAAAGTAAAAGGACCATTAAAATAGATAAAAAATAAAAACATAAAGGAAAAACCAAAGGAAAACATTTTGTGATATTAAAAAACTCATATAGACTTATTAACATTATCATTGTAATAAACAAATAGAATCCACATGGTGGAGAAAATCCAATGATGTATATAACTATGGGCAGGAAAATCAGCGCGGTAAGCCATCGTTTAAGATGCATTAGACCCCTCCAAATCGTCTCTTTCTCTTTGAGAAATCTTGGAGGGCCTTTATATATTCTTGTTTATTAAAATCTGGCCATAATGTATTTGTAAAATAAAGCTCTGTATATGCAATCTGCCAAAGTAAAAAATTACTTATCCTGCATTCCCCCCCCGTTCTTATAAGAAGATCCGGATTTGGCATATCCAAATAAAGATATCTGGAAATTAATTGCTCATTTATATCGCCAAAAGAAAACTTATTCTTCTGAATATCTATAAAAATAGACCTCATAGCATCTGTAATCTCCTGTCTTCCTCCATAACTCAAAGCAAGAACTAATGTCATATCGTTATTAGAACTTGTTTTATCAATAGTCTCCAAAAGTTTGTCTTTTGCTGCTTTTGGTAATTTCCAGATCCTACCTATTGCCTTAAGACGTATCCCATTCTCTTGCATTTCTGGTAATTCTTTTTCTAAATATTCTACAAGAAGCTC
>CAZMNC010000055.1:0-4696 GCA_964567535.1 uncultured Desulfobacterales bacterium
ATAAATTTATAGGAGATGCTGCACTTGCTATATTTGGCTTCCCTATTATTATAAAAGAACCTACTCATGCTGCCACATATGCCGCAGGTGAAATAAAAAAAGGGTTCACAGAACTAAAGAAAAAATGGGCAATAAAAGAAAGGGCATTCAAAGATATAGGGATTGGTATAGGCATTACCTCGGGTAAGGTATTTATAGGAAATATAGGATCTGAAAAAAGATTTGATTTTACAGTAATTGGGTTAGATGTAAATCTGGCACAAAGACTTGCATCTGATGCAGAACCTGGGCAAATTCTGGTTTCTAAAAGTGTAAAAGAAAATATAGACAATAAATTTAATGTAAAAGAAAAAACTATATATTCTATCAAAGGAATAGAAAAACCTATCCCTATATATACTGTAAACTTATCATAATATTGGAGGAAAACTATGGACATTATACATGCTATTAAGGAAAGAAAAAGTATACGAGCATACTTAAATAAACAAGTAGAAAGAGAAAAATTAGAAAAACTCTTAGAACTTGCTTCAAAAGCACCTTCTGCAATAAATATGCAGCCTTGGGAGATAGTTGTTGTAGCAGGAGAAGAAAAGCAAAGATTAAGTAGAATATTAATAAAAAGGATGAAAGAACTAAATGTATCTTGCGCCCCAGGCGCAGTAAGTACCCTCCCTGAACATTTCATTCAAAGACAAAGGGAACTGTTTGAAACTCTTTCTCCTGGAATACCAGCAGATATGGAGTTCCAAGATTTTATTAATGAAGGTAGTTGTAACTTTTATGGAGCACCTGTAGCAATTATAATCAGTATAGATGAAGTATTCTCAAGTGCAAGATTAACAGATATAGGAATCTTTGTAGGATATTTATTACTTTCTGCCTATGCTTTGGGACTTGGGACATGTCCTATTGGCCTTATAACAGCATTTGAAGATGCAATAAAAGAGGAACTGAATATTCGTGAAAATAAAAAAATAGTAATAGGAATTGCTGTTGGTTATCCTGACCTTAATGCTCCTATAAATCAGCCAAAATCCAACAGAATACCATTATCTCATAGTGTAAAATGGAGAGGGATATAATGAAATTTAGTACTATTAAAGGTTTTAAAGATATACTTCCTGAAGAAATACATTATTGGCAGATAATAGAAAATAAGGCAAGAAACCTATTTGAAAAATTTGGATTTAGAGAAATAAGAACGCCTATATTAGAAAAAACAGAACTTTTTAATAGAAGTATTGGCCAAGAAACTGATATTGTTTCAAAAGAGATGTATACTTTTAAAGATAGTAAAGGAAGAAGTCTCAGTCTAAGACCAGAAGCAACTGCTTCTGTTGTTAGGGCATATATACAAAACAGATTATATCAAAAAGGAGCAATTCAAAAATTTTATACCATAGGCCCCATGTTTAGACATGAAAGACCTCAAAAAGGGAGGTTTAGACAGTTTCATCAAATAAATGTGGAAGAATTTGGTGATCCAGGACCAATGAGCGATGTAGAATTAATAATAATGGCAATAAAATTTTTTGAAAAAATTGGCCTAAAAGATGATTTGACTCTTAACATAAATTCTCTTGGATGTTCTGAATGTAGACCATTATTTAAAGAAAAACTAAAAGAATATCTAAAAGCTAAAACAAATAGTTTTTGCCCAGATTGTCAGCGTAGAGCATTACTAAATCCTTTAAGGATATTTGATTGTAAAGTTGAATCATGTCAAAAAAATATAAAAGATGCCCCATTAATATTAGACTATTTGTGCAACAAATGTAAATCTCACTTTCAATTTATAAAAGATATATTAAGAAATTTTAAAATAAATTTTGATGTAAATCCTCGCTTAGTAAGAGGACTTGATTACTATACCCGAACTGCTTTTGAGTTTCATACAGAGGAACTCGGAGCACAGAATGCCGTTGCAGGTGGAGGTAGATATGATGGTCTTGTTAACCTGCTTGGAGGCCCAGATCATCCTGCTATAGGATTTGCAATAGGCATGGAAAGGATTATTACACTGTTACAGGAAAAAAGGCCTATAAAACCATATACTCCGGATTTGTTTATAGCAGCACTGGGAGAAAAAGCAAAAAAAATAGCCTTTGAATTAATGATTCAGATTAGGGATAAAGGCATGTGGATAGAAATGGAATATGAAAATAAAAGCTTAAAGGCACAGATGAAAAGAGCAGATAAAATCAGGGCAAAAAATGTTTTGATACTTGGAGAAGATGAACTTCGTTCAGAAAAAGCAATATTAAGGGATATGAGGACAGGACATCAAAAGGAAATATCTATAAATATAAAAGAAGTAATAAAAAATATAAATAAAGAGCCAAAGGAGATACATTAATATGATTGAATTCCTGGCAACATGGAAAAGAAGCAACACTTGTGGTGAACTTAATTCAAAAGATATAGGAAAGGATGTAATATTAATGGGATGGGTACATTCCATAAGAAATATGGGAAACCTTATCTTTATTGATCTTAGAGATAGAGAAGGTATTACTCAGATAGTATTTAATCCTCAAATCAGTAAAATTGCTTATGAAAAGGCTAAAACGCTTAAAGACGAATATGTTATAGCACTAAAAGGAAAAGTATATAAAAGAGTGCAAGGTCAAGAAAATCCAAAACTTAAAACAGGAGAAATAGAGGTCATAGCAGAGGAATTAAAAGTATTGAATACCTCTCATCTACTTCCATTTCAAATAAATGGTGTAGTAGATGGTTCTGAACAATTAAGGCTTAAATATAGATATTTAGAAATGAGGCGACCTGAGGTAATCTCTATATTTAAACTAAGACACAATATTGCATCAATTATAAGAAATTTTTTAAGTAACAGAGGTTTTATAGAAATCGAAACCCCTTTTCTTACAAAAAGTACTCCTGAAGGAGCAAGGGATTACCTTGTTCCAAGCAGGATAAATAAAGGTAAATTTTATGCATTACCCCAGTCTCCTCAGTTATTTAAGCAAATATTGATGATTGCAGGATTTGATAGATATTATCAAATAGTAAAATGTTTTAGAGATGAAGATTTAAGAGCTGATAGACAACCTGAATTTACTCAAGTTGATGTAGAAATGTCATTTGTAGATGAAAATGATGTAATGAACATATTTGAGCAAATGATGAAAGAATTATTTAAAAAGATTTTAGATTATGAGATTTCAGATCCAATCCCAAAACTAAGTTATCACGAGTCTATTGACCGCTTTGGCTCAGATAAACCCGATCTTAGATTTGATATCGAATTAAAAGATATAACAGAATTGGCAAAAAAAAGTGAGTTTAAAATATTCAGAGATATCATACAAAAAGGAGGAATTGTTAAAGCAATTTTACTAGAAAATATGAATTTTTCACGAAAGGAATTAGATAATCTTTCTGAAAATGCAAAAATATATGGAGCAAAAGGAATTTTCTGGGCAAAAATAATTAATAATAATTGGAATTCCCCTATAAAGAAATATTTTGACCATAATTTACAGAAGTCAATAAATACTATTATGGGAGCTAAAAATGGTGATATTATAATAATTGTTGCTGATATGCCAGATATATGCAACCAAACTCTTGGAATGTTAAGAATCTTTATAGCAAAGAAGGCAGACCTTATCAAAACAGGCACATATTCTTTTGTATGGATAAAAGAATTCCCTTTATTCCAATATAATCAAGAAGAAAAAAGGATAGAATCTGTTCATCATCCGTTTACTGCACCTTATGAAGAAGATGTCGGCTTACTTGATATAGATCCTACAAAAGTAAGAGCAAGGGCTTATGATTTGGTATTAAATGGACAAGAAATAGGAGGAGGGAGTATAAGAATTCATATATTAGAACTGCAAAAAAAGATATTTGAAATATTAGGTATATATGAAAAAGAAGCTAATGAAAAATTTGGCTTTTTCCTTGAAGCACTAAAATATGGCGCGCCTCCTCATGGGGGAATGGCTCTTGGTTTTGATAGACTGGTGGCTATAATTGCAGGAAAAGACTCTATAAGGGAAGTAATTCCATTTCCCAAGACTACCAGTGCCACATGTCCACTTACTGGAGCACCATCTTATGTAGATTCCAACCAATTAAAAGAATTAGGAATAACATTAGAACATAAGTCCTGATTGATATGGAGGATTAACATGGAGGCAAAAGATATAGTAATTCAAGTATTAGAAACCAGAAGAAGTATTAGAAATTTTAAGGAAAAACAAATAGATGATACGACAATAAGAACAATCATAAAAATGGGAACTTGGGCACCTTCTGGATTAAATAATCAACCATGGAAGTTTATTATTTTAAGGGACAAAGAATTAAAGGACAAAATCGCTAAGCAAACAAAATACTCTCATATTATCCAAAAAGCACCAGTATGCATTGTTGTATTTCTGGATAACAGCCAAAGTTATAATAGAGTAAAAGATATCCAAGCAATTGGAGCATGTATCCAAAATATGCTTATTACAATTCATGCCTTAGGCCTTGGAGGGGTATGGCTTGGAGAAATATTAAATAGAAGAGAACAAGTTGAAAAAATATTGTGTGTTCCTGAGAAGTTAGAACTTATGGCAGTAATTGCATTAGGCTATCCTGCTGAGTCTGAAAGAAAAAGTACGAGAAAGCCTATAGATGATGTTATCCTTTATAGCCAATAGGCATAATCAAAAGTGGATAG
>CAZMNC010000056.1:0-4911 GCA_964567535.1 uncultured Desulfobacterales bacterium
TGGCAAAGACCGCTGATCTATATAATTACCATCCTTTTACCTTAAAATGTGGCTCGACTGAAATGTTATCCAAACTGTTATTCACCTCTGTGTGGAACTATGGCATGACGAAATAAGTATTTGAAGATTCTATATAAAAAATCGGGACGACAGGATTTGAACCTGCGACCCCCTGAACCCCATTCAGGTGCGCTTCCAGACTGCGCCACGTCCCGATTGCGGATTTTATTATAGAATTTGGACTCTGTATGTCAAGAAGCATTTTATGTTATTATAATTTTTTTAGTTTATTCTTTAATCAACACTGCTCTTACAGGTGAGCCATCTAAGCAATTCAATTTTAAAGGAAGAGCAATAAGGGTATAATAATCAGGTTTTACTTTAGCAAGATATATACCTTCTAATATACATATTTGAGCTTCAAAAAGAATTTTATGAACCGAAAAATCAGGTGTTCCAAATCTATCAATAGAGATATAGTCTATTCCTACCAATTTGATGCCTTTTTTTGCTATAAAATGGGCTCCATCTTCTGTAAGATAGGTGTAATTTTTGCAGAACTGATTTTTTTTAAGAAGATTTGAATTTTTTGTCTTGAATAATATCCTTTTTATATCGGATTTTATTTTAGATTTTAAATTATCTGCTGTTATTTTGTCCTCTTCTATTTCAATCACTTGAGTCTTTCCTATAAATACAGAAAGGGGAATTTTGTCTATTGAAGCACCATGAGACAAAAAATGGAAAGGCGCATCTATGTGAGTCCCTGTATGGGTTCCTAAAACAAGTTTTGTCATATTACATCCTGAGTGAGCAATAGTACATACAGGTTTTGTTTTAAATTTTGCATCACCAGGATATGTAATCATATTTTCTTTTATACCTATAGAAATATCTATGATATGCAAAACTATATTCCTTTTTGGAATATTTTTTATTATAAATTATATCACAAATTTATCTTGTTTGTTGATTAGTTGTTAATAAAGATAGAAATATCTTCTTTTTCTTGACCCAACGTGTGAATATATTATAAAAACAGTAAATTATAAAAAATGGGAGGAATTGTTATGAAGACAACAATAACAGCTATAAAAGCGGATATTGGAAGTATAGGAGGGCATATAAGACCAAGCGAAAGGGTATTAGAGGCTGTGGAAGAACATATAAGACAGCATCATAGAGGTCTTTTAATAGACTATAGAGTAAGTTTTACAGGAGATGATATAGCTATTTTATGTACTCATGATAGGGGTGTTGGAAATTCTGATGTTCATAGACTTGCGTGGGATGCTTTTAAGGTAGGTGCAGAAGTAGCAAAGGATCAGGGCTTATATGGTGCTGGACAAGATCTTTTAAAGGACGCATTTTCTGGTAATGTTAAGGGTATGGGGCCAGCAGTAGCAGAAATGGAGATAGAGGAAAGACCTAATGAGCCTTTCCTTTTTTTTGCTGCTGACAAAACAGATCCTGGTGCTTATAATCTTCCTCTTTATCTTGGTTTTTGTGATCCAATGTATTGTTCAGGTTTAATACTGTCGCCAAGCATGTTCAAAGGATTTAAATTTACTATAATGGATGTATCTTATACAGAAGCAGATAAGGTGATAGAATTATCTTCTCCTGAGGAGATATATGATATTGCTGCCTTATTAAGGGATCCTGAAAGATTTGTGATAGAATCTATACATTCACGTCATAATGGAGAACAAGCAGTTGCAGTAAGTACTACAAGACTCCATAATATTGCTGGTAAATATGTAGGCAAGGATGATCCTATAATGTTAGTGAGAGTACAAGGCGCGTTTCCTGCTACAGGAGAGATTCTTTCACCTTTTAGTATTGGGCCATATGTAGCTGGATTTATGAGAGGTAGTCATAATGGTCCGCTCATGCCTGTCAGGTTAAATAGTACTATTTCTTTCTTTGATGGTCCTCCTGTAGTTTCATGTGCTGCATATTGTGTTCATGAGGGAAGACTTACAAATCCTGTAGATGCATTTGACCATCCATATTGGGATTGTGTAAGAGAGAGAATTGCAGAAAAAGCAACGGAGATAAGAAGACAAGGCTTTTTTGGAAATGCCATGCTCCCCTATCCAGAGCTGGAATATGGAGGGATAGTGGAAAAGATGAAAAAACTTGAGGATAGATTTATTGTGCGTTCATAATATAATTTATTTATTATATAGTTTATTCATTTTAAATTAAATAGATACAAAATAATACATATATCAGGAGATAGGTGTTGTTATCTTGTTTTGAATCTATTGATCAGGTTGTATCTGAACTTCAACGGGTAAATTATATATCTGACAGGGCATTGGCAACAGTAATTTATTTGGCATATCATTTGGAGAAACCTATTTTTTTAGAGGGGGAACCAGGAGTCGGAAAAACAGAAGTAGCTATTGTTTTATCTAAGATTTTTGATACCAAGCTTATAAGACTCCAATGCTATGAAGGTTTGGATGCAGCCAGTGCCTTGTATGAATGGAATTATCCCAAACAACTTCTTTATATAAGACTGAAAGAGCGTTCAGGAGTAAACGAAGATGAAATAGAAAAGGTTATATATAGTAAAAGCTTTCTTATAAAAAGACCTTTACTCGAGGCTATACTTTACTCTAAGGATAAATCTCCTGTTTTATTAATAGATGAGATTGACAGGGCCGATGAAGAGTTTGAAGCATTTTTATTAGAAGTGCTTTCTGATTTTCAGATTAGTATTCCTGAGCTTGGCACTATAAAGGCAAAAAAAAGACCTGTAGTTGTAATAACCTCTAATAGGACAAGGGATGTACACGATGCTTTAAAAAGAAGATGTCTTTATCATTGGATTGATTATCCTTCTTTTGATAAGGAATACAGAATAATAATGGCAAGAATTCCAGAAATAGAATCTGATTTTGCAAAACAAATAACAAGGTTTATGCAAAAGATAAGACAACTTGATTTTCTAAAAAGGCCTGGTATTTCGGAAACATTGGATTGGGCAAAGGCACTTATTACTATGCACAAATTTCAATTGCATGAAGATGTGGTTATGGAAACCATTGGTTGTATTTTAAAGTATCAAGAGGACATAAAGAAATTTAGAGAAGAAATATGGTCTGATAATGAGAAAAGGGCGGAGTATATTTAATAATTATGGATTAGCAGGAGAAGTTGCTAAATTTGCTGATTTTTTGAGGGAAAATGGATTTAGGGTGTTTCAAAGTAGTATTCAAGATGCACTTGTCAGTTTAAAATCTATTAATTTGTTTAATAAAGCTGATTTTTTTGCTGCATTAAGGGCGAATTTAGTAAAGACTGATATGGAATGGACTTTGTTTCCAAGACTTTTTGATGAATTTTGGGGGTTTTATATAAACAAAAAAAACAAGAATATTAAAAAAAAGATTCTCCCTTTTATAGAGGATGTGTCTAATAATGGAGAAGAAGGAACTAATAAGCAAAATGCGAGGACTTTGTATAAAAGTTTATTTAAGGAGGAAAAGCAATATTTTGAAGGAGTAGGGTACAGCCCGATTTCAAGAGTTAAAAAAAAGGAAATTTCTTTATTTAGTGATTCAGATGTTCAGGTAGCACGTCTTGCATTAAAAAAGATGGCAGAGCCTTTTAAGACCTATAGATCGAGAAGAATGAGAAAAGGGCATTATTCAGGAAATAATCTTGATTTTGTAAGGATAATGAGAAAAAGTTTAAAATATGATGGAGTACCTTTTGAGCTATTTTTTAAAGAAAAAAAGAAAAAATTGCGTAGACTTTTAATAATTGCTGATGTTAGTGGTTCAATGGAAAGATATGCCTCTTTTGTTATACCTTTTATATTAAGTATTCGGGGTGCAGGCTCAAAAGCAGAGGTCTTTGTGTTTTCGACTTCACTTACAAGAGTGACGCATATAGTTAAACATTTAAATATAGAAAAGGCACTTCAGAAAATCAGTGAAGATGTGCCTAATTGGGCAGGAGGAACAAGAATAGGGTATTCTCTTAAACAATTTAATAAATTAAAAAGTGGTCTAATAGATAAAAGATCTGTTGTAGTGATTTTAAGTGATGGCTGGGATCTTGGTTCAAAAGAGCTTTTAAGAAGAGAGATAGAGGTCCTTAGCAAAAGGGTTCATAGTATAATATGGCTTAATCCTATTCTTAATGATCCAAATCTTAATAAAATGTGTAAAGGCATGATAGTAGCTCTTCCCTATGTAGATCATTTATTACCTGTTAATAATCTGGAAGATCTTAAGAGAGTGGGAAGGCTTATATCAAGGCTTATACTTCATTGATTGGTTTGTTATCTTATTTTTGCTCCTACTTCAACCTCTTTGTCTGGAACTATAAGATGAGCTCCTGAGCTGTCATTTACCGCAAGTAACATTCCTTGCGATTCTATTCCAAATATCTTGGCTGGTTTTAGATTAGAAACTATTACTATATATTTTCCAACAAGATCTTTTTCTTGATAATATTCTGCTATTCCTGCAACTATTGTCCTTTCTTCCCCTATATCCACCTTTAGCTTTATTAGCTTTTTAGAGCCTGCTACCTTTTCTGCCTCCAGTATTTTCCCCGCTTTTAATTCAATTTTCGAAAAGTCATCTATAGTTATTAAAGTTTTTTCTCTTTTTGTTGTTTTTTTCTCCATTTTTTCCTTTTTTTCTTTTATCTTGTCTGTTTGTATTCTTGGAAAAAGTGCTTCACCTTTTTTTATATAAAAGGATTTTATTGTATTCCATTCCTTTATTTCTTCAATACGAAGCTCTTTTCCTTTTTTTTCCATCCCGAGCATATCTTGGATTTTTTCTGAGGAAGAGGGCATAAAAGGCCAAAGTAATACAGATATAACTTTCAAAGGCTCCAGTATAAAATACATAACTGTGGAAAGTCTCTCTTTATCCTCTTTTT
>CAZMNC010000057.1:0-4471 GCA_964567535.1 uncultured Desulfobacterales bacterium
ATAGAAGATTTTGATAAATCTGCTTTGAGCTATTTGTTACAAAAGGACATATATGAGCTAAGGGAAACATTAACAGAAAACAAAATATTAATATCTCCTATTCCAGAGCTAAAAGGAGGTTTTAATCATTTTGAAGATATGCCTAAGGAATTATTTTGTAAAACATTTTCAAGGCCTATACATAATGACTGGGGTGTTACCAGTTTTTCTTCTCTTATCTCAAACAAGACAGAGATAGATGAACCTTATGATGTAGATCTCTTAATCGAGGAAGCAAAAAAAGAAGACGAAGATCACATTCTTTTAAGTGCTCCTATGTTTAATATTTTTTCCTTTCCAAAGGGAGCAAAAGCGGGAATATTCTTCCATGACTTATTGGAGCATTTAGATTTTACACAAAACAAAGAAGGAGTAAAGCAGCTGATTTCCTCCAAGCTCCAAGAATATGGATTTGAAAAAGAATGGGAAGAACCTATTTATCACACAATAAAAGATCTTTTGGAAATTAATTTAGACCCTGAAATCAAAGGCCTAAGTTTATCAAAGATTTCCTTAGCTCATAGAATAAATGAACTGGAATTTTATTTCCCATTAAAAAAGATTTCTGCTCAAGGCATTGAGCAATTTTTAAAACAATATGGATTTATGGATAGCTTTGATTACAACAAACCTGTTGATATAGGTCGCTTAAGATTTAATCCAATTAAAGGTTTTATGCATGGTTTTATAGATATGGTATTTTATTGGGACAATCAATTTTTTCTCGTAGACTGGAAAACTAACTTTTTAGGAGATAAAATTGTAGACTATGCAAATTCTTGCCTTATAGAGGTTATGAAAAAAGAATTTTATACCCTCCAATATATAATATATGTAATTGCATTAGATCAATATCTCAAAACTAAATTGTCAGATTATAGTTATGAAAATAACTTTGGTAAGATATATTATATATTTTTAAGGGGTATATCTTTGCGAGATGGACCAGAATTTGGCATCTATACATATAGGCCTGATCCCGAGATAATCCGTGTTTTAAGAGATATGCTTATCGATATATAAAGAGAGGTAATGGGCAATAATTCAGAAATAAAGGTTATTACTCTTACTACAGATTTTGGCATAAAAGATCCTTATGTAGCTATAATGAAAGGGGTTATTTTATCTATAAACCCTCATGTGCATATTATAGATATTAGTCATGAGGTAAAGCCAGGAAATATAATAGAAGGTGCATGTTTACTACAGGATTCTTATAATTTTTTCCCAAAGGGAACAATACATGTGGGTGTTATTGATCCTGGTGTGGGAGGAAACAGAAGACCAATAGTGGTACAAACAACAGATTATTTTTTTGTGGGACCAGATAATGGTCTGTTTTGGCCAATAATAAATAATATAAAGAAGGTAAAAATCTTTCATATCTTAGAAAAGAGATATTTCTTATCAGAGATAAGCTCCACTTTTCATGGTCGTGATATTTTTTCACCTGTTGCAGCTTATATTTCTAAAGGTGTTACTCCAGATAAGTTGGGAAAAATTATACACAATCCTGTTGCATTAAAACTTGATAAGCCTATATTGCTTAAAGACAAAATAATAGGCCATGTAATAAGATCAGATCGTTTTGGAAACTTAATAACTAATATATCAAAAGAAGATATTATAAAAGTATTTGGAAACATAAAAGTTGTTACAATAAAAATAGGAAAAGTAAATATTCCTTATATTAGTAGGACATATTCAGAAGTAAAACCAAAACAACTTTTAGCACTAATTGGAAGTTCAGGTCGTTTAGAAATTTCTGCCAATTTAGCCAGCGCCCATGATACTATTGGAAAGGATATTCTAAAAAAAGAGGAGATAATTTTAGAAAAACGAGCTAACTAATCTTTTTTCTCAATCGATTTAGATATTCTTCCCATTCAACTGGTAGCAAGTATTTCTTTTTATTATTGCATTCTTTGCAGGCGGGTACAATATTTTCTTTTATGCTTTTTCCACCTCTACTTAGTGGTATTATATGGTCCATGGTTAGATTTTTACTGCCTACTTTTTCATTGCAGTAATAGCATATTCCTTTGCTAATCTTTCTCCTCCACCATTTTGTTTTTCGTAGTTTTCTGGCCTTTTCTTTTTCTTTTTTTATATCATCTTCTGTAACAATATCCATTATAAAAGTCTGCCTGGTCTAATTTCTGGAACTAATCTTTTTCTACACTGATTTAAAAAATATTCATCTGTCATACCAGAGATAAAATCTCTGACAATTTCAGGATAAGAGGTATTTTTCTTGTATTCTTCTGACATGCCATCTAAAAATCCTTTAAAAACCTCTGAATCTTCATTTCCTTTCTCTAAATCTTTTATATATTCTTTAAATAAAAGCTCAAACATCAATTTGATTTTAGGAGTTTGATCTTTTATCTTGGGATTTGTATATATGTTTTGCTCATTAAACCTTTTAAGTTGTTCAAGGGCCTTTCCCACTTCAGGACTAAAAGAAATATAAGGCTTGTCCATACTATTTGCAACCAGGTCTTCTACCAATGTATATACAATTTTTCCATTAGTATTTCCTAATACTTTTATACATTCTTTTGGGAGCTCAGATCTATTTATAAGCCCTAATCTTATAGCATCCTCAATATCTCTTCCAATATAGCTGATTATATCTGCCATTCTTACTACGCATCCTTCTAAGGTCATGGGTATAAGTTCAGTTGAAGGCTTCTTTAAAAGTCTTTTAATTTCATTTTTAAATGTCTTAAAATTCTTATCTCTTATTGGCTTTATGATTCTGGTAAAAATTTCACCATTATGACATAGTATCCCATCTAATACTTGAAGGCTAAGATTCCAACCTTTTCCTTTCCTTTCTATCTTTTGTAAGAACCTAACACTCTGTACATTGTGCAAAAAAGGTCCTATCCCATATGATACACATATATCAGATAATATTTTTTCTCCATCATGTCCAAATGGTGCGTGACCGATGTCATGTCCCAGAGATATGGCTTCTAAAAGATCTTCGTTCAATCTAAGCAGACGGCCAATTCCTCTGGCTATTTTAGATACAAGCTGCACATGTAAAACTCGATGAGTTATATGGTCATTTTTTATTAAATAAAATACTTGAGTTTTATCTATATATCGTGTGTAAGCAAGGGAATGCAGAATTCGATCCACATCCAAAGAAAAGTATTGTCTATGCCCAAAAATAATTTCTTTTTCTTGTTTTTCTCTTATTGCTGTTGTACTTGGGCATGCCCAAGGAGACAGTCTTTTTCTTTCTAATTCATCCAGCTTTTGTCTCAGTTTTAACAGAATATCCTCTTTTTTCATTTCGCAATTCAAATTTTTCTTGCCAAAGAGAGGTGATGGTGTTAGAAATACAAAGCAATTTTAGATAGATATAAGATACGGCTACCACTTGGTAGCCGTATCTTATGATATTAATATATTATCAGGAGTTAGCTATAATAACAAGTCAAGAAAACAGACTCAGGTATATGCACGGTGCTGCAGTAGTAAGACTTGCCTGGGTCAAAGAAAAAACCGTTGCAAGGAGGTAATATGAGTGTAGTTACAATGAAAGAATTGTTAGAGGCAGGGGTTCATTTTGGGCATCAGACAAAAAGATGGAATCCTAAGATGAAACCGTATATCTTCGGTTCAAGAAATGGTATTCACATTATAGATCTTCAAAAAACAGCTGAACTTTTTGATGTAGCTTATCAATTTGTAGTAAAAACAGTGGCAGAGAATCAATCTATCTTGTTTGTGGGTACTAAAAAACAGGCAAAAGATGCAATTATTGAAGAAGCTGAGAGATGTGGCATGTTTTATGTTGCAAATCGTTGGCTTGGTGGAACTTTAACCAATTTTAAGACTATCAAGAAAAGCATTGAAAAGCTTCGAGAACTTGAAGCTATGAAACGAGATGGTAGTTTTAGCAAGTATCCTAAAAAAGAGGCATTAAAACTGGAAAAAAGGCTTCAGAAACTAGAGAAGAATCTTGGAGGGATAAAAAATATGGATGAGCTTCCTGGTGCAGTATTTATTGTGGATACAAAGAAAGAACATATTGCTGTTAGGGAAGCAAGAAGATTAGCTATTCCTGTAGTAGCTATTGCTGATACCAATTGTGATCCTGATGAAATAGACTATCCTATACCAGGCAATGATGATGCTATAAGGGCAATAAGGCTTATATGTTCTAGGATTGCTGATGCATGTATAGAAGGTTTGAAGATAGCTGAGGAGAAAAGTGCTGAAGAAAGGGCATTAGCGGAAAAAACTGAAGTAGAAACCAGCTTATCTCCTGAAGAAAAGTCAGAAGAAGGGGAAGAGCAAGGCCCTGAGGTAGTTATAATAAAAAAAGAATCATCTGAAGAAAAAGATTAAAATTCAAGCTAAAATAAAATTAGGGAGGGATTAAATTGAGTGTTTCAATGGAATTAATAAAGGA
>CAZMNC010000058.1:0-4190 GCA_964567535.1 uncultured Desulfobacterales bacterium
TTCTTTATCTCATTAAGACTAGAAATCTTTAATAATGAAACTTGTATTATATCAAAAAATCTCGATATATTATCCAGAAATCGGGATAGATTAAAATTAGGCACATTTCTTATTAATCTATGGGATGGCAAAACTGTAAGACCTTCGTCATCCATATTGCTAAGATACATCATTACAAATTCATATGATCTATTAGGTGGATTTTTACCAAATCTCATTCTCATGAGATTCCTAAAATTTTTAGTGGTTTCATATCGATGGTGTCCGTCAGCAATAATTATCTTCTTATTCTTGAACAAATTTAAGATTCTCCTAAAAAGAGAAAAATTGCTTTCTACAATCCACATTTTATGCCTTGTTTTATCTAAAAACTCAAAATCAAGAATTGGGGAATCTAAGTCAACCTCGCTTTTAATCCCTTCTAATATTTCTTTATTAGGATCACTATACAAACCAAATATTTGACTAAACTGAGCATTACACGCCTTCATGAGCCTCAATCTATCTTCTTTATAAGCAGAAAAAGTCCTTTCATGGGGAAGTATTACTCTTGAATCATCTTCATCTATTTTTACAAGACCAATAATACCCCACCTTTCTTTTATTACATTTTCAATCTTATAAGAAATACAAGTAAGATAAAAAGAAGGACGATTGGAACGAACAAGCACTTTTGATTCCTGCCATTTCCTAAAATATTCTGCTGCCCTTGTATATCTATTATCCCAATCCGTATCACCCACCTTTTTTTTACCCAAAATTAATCTAATAACATTATAAGGACTAAGGTTATGATAAAATTCTTGTTCTTCTTCTGTTATAACATCATATGGAGGTGTAACCAGGGAAGAAATGTCCTTGAATTTACTAAAATTATATGTAATACCTCTAAAAGGGACAAATACTGGCATAACCACTCCTTTTTAAATTTTAGAATTATACATAAACACAGGAGATAATCCATGAGAAAATATGATCTCATCATAAAGGCAGGTATTTTAATAAGTATGGCAGAAAATCAAGAATTGGTCAATAATGTTTACATTATGATTTCAAATGGTGAAATAAAAGATATAAATAATAATTGGGAAAAAGAGATAATAAATGCCCGTGAATATATCAACGCAGAAGATTGCATAGTAATGCCAGGTCTTATAAACTGTCATACTCATCTTCCTATGACTTTACTTAGAGGAATATCTGATGATTTACCTCTTAATAAATGGCTTTTTGAAAAAATATTTCCCTGGGAATCAAAACATATGAATCCTGATACTGTTTATTGGGGTTCATTATTAGGATGTGCAGAATTAATAAGAGCAGGAACCACTTGCATTGTAGATGGCTATTTTTTTCAAGAAAGCACTATAAAAGCATTAGATGAGGCAAAAATAAGAGGACTTATAGCCCAAGGAATTATAGATTTTCCCTCTCCTGACATACCAGATCCAAAAGAAAATATTAATATTGCTAAAGCATTTTTAGAAAAGTGGACAGGATATTCAGATCTTATAATACCTGGTATATTTTGTCATAGTCCTTATACATGCTCAGAAAAAACCTTAAAATCTGCTAAAAGGCTTTCTGAGCAATTTGGAATCCCTTTACAAATACATCTCTCTGAAACCTTGCAAGAAGTAAAAGATATATTTACTAAAACAGGGAAAAAACCTGTTATTTATCTTAATGACATAGGCATATTGGATAAAAACCTTATAACTGCTCACGCAATCCATTTAGATGATGATGAAATAGATATACTGGCAGAAAAAGAAGTGAAAATAGCACATGTGCCAGAAAGCAATATGAAGCTTGCCTCAGGTATTGCGCCTATAAGCAAATTTATAGAAAAAGGATTAACCATTGGAATAGGAACAGATGGTTGTGCTTCCAATAATAATTTGAATTTATTGTGTGAAATAGAATCTGCTTCAAAACTTGCAAAAGTAGCAATTGCTAATCCTGCCTGTCTGGATAGTTATACAGCACTTAAAATGGTAACTACATGGGGAGCAAAACTTTTGGGATGTGAAGATAAAATAGGCTCTATAGAGATAGGTAAAAAGGCGGATCTAATAATATTAGACACAGATAAACCTTATATGCACCCATTATATGATCCCATGGCGTCTGTTGTCTATTCTTCCAGTGGTGGCAATGTAAGAGATGTAATAGTAAATGGTAAGATAGTAATGAGAAACAGAAAATTGCAGACCCTTCAACTCAAGGACATACTTTATAATATAAAATGCATAACAAAAAAATTAAATAATTAAAAAGATAACTTGGCATATTATTTTTGTTTTTTTATTTCTTCATAAGGCAATCTCCCCCTTGAAAGATGCAAAGGTAAAGGCTCATCTTCCTTAATATCTAAACACTTTAATATACCTGGTTTCACTTCTTTATAACAAAGCCCTGATTCAGGGCATACCATGATACCATCTTTATCAGGGATTAATTTGTGGCCATGTCTACTCATCCAACCAATAAATTGAGCTGGATTGCCAGCCATTAAAGCATAATCAGCAACATCCTTTGTTACTACAGCACCTGCTGCAATAAAAGCATATTTTCCTATTGTTATTCCACATACTATTGTGGCATTTGCACCTATAGTAGCTCCACGTTTTATAATAGTTTTCTCATATAAATGTTTCCTTATCACTTGTGATCGAGGATTTTTTATATTAGTAAAAACACATGACGGGCCTAAAAACACATCATCTTCTATTTCTACACCGTTATATACGGATACATTATTTTGTATCTTTACATTATTGCCTATCTTCACCCCATCTGCTATAAACACGTTTTGACCAATACTACAATTATTTCCAATTACTGCCCCTTTCATTATATGAGAAAAATGCCAAATTTTTGTATTTTCTCCTATCACTGCTCCATTATCCACAATAGCAGATGGATGAACAAAAAATAGAGGTTTTGGTTTTTTAGAAAAAGAGCTTGTGGCCTTTTTCCCTGAATTTTCAATACTCTCTTGAGCCATTTTAAGAACTTTTAGTACTCTTAAACCTTCTTCACCATCTGTCAAAGGGAGCTCTCTTTTTTCACAACAACTTATAAAGTGCTGACACTCCTTCTTTAAAGGTTCTTCTTGTTGGACATTTATATACTCCCCCTCCCCTTTTGTAGGAATAGGCACATAGCCATCTTTCCATGTAAGATATTCTCTATATATAATAAGTTTTTTCGTCCATGGAAGAGTATCATCAAATACGATCATACCATCAGAACCAATTACTGTAAGTTTTTGTTCTTTAAATGGATTTAACCAACTAACATATATATGAGCCTTTATTCCACCTGGAAAATTTAAAAAAGTCAAAGTAGTATCAGCTACTTCATGATTTAAATATGCTCCTCCCATACATATTACTTCTTTTGGAAGCACATTCCCTACTAAAGAAAGAATTATAGAAATGTCGTGAGGAGCAAAGCTCCATAATGCATTTTCCTCTTGACGGATTTTACCAAGATTTAGCCTATTAGATACTATATAATACAGTTTGCCTAATTCACCAGAGGAGACCATTGCACGCATTTTTTCTATACATGGATGATAATGCAATAAATGTCCTACCATAAGTATCTTATATTTTTTTTCAGATAGAGCCACTAATTCCTCGGCATCTTTTAAGTCCAAACACAAAGGTTTTTCCACAAAAACATCTTTGCCAGATTGCAATGCATACTTCGCAAGCATATAATGCAGAACAGCAGGTGCTGCTATTGCTATTTTTTTAATTTCATTATCATTCATCACCTCATCAACCGAGGTTGTAAATTTTATATCATGATATTGATTTCTATACTTTTTTAACAGTTCTCTATTAGTATCACAGATGGTATGTAAAACTCCTAACTGATAAAAATTTCTTGCTAAATTCTTTCCCCAATAACCAGCACCAATAAGAGCTAAATCTTTTTTCACTATATACCTCCCATGTCATTGTATTGATATGCAAAACAGACGAGATAAAACACATTTTCTCCTATATTCTTTACTTTATGCCTTACAAAAGCGGGAAATAATATAGGATAAAAATCCTTATCTACATTTATTACTTTCATATCTGTACCATCTCCTAATTCTAATTGGGCATTTTTTTTACCTCCAATAATTAGAGCTATTTCATCATAATCATGCACATGATTCCCTCTAATTT
>CAZMNC010000059.1:0-9290 GCA_964567535.1 uncultured Desulfobacterales bacterium
ATATAATATCCGTTAATATACTAAAAAATTCATTCAAAAAATATCTGGTCATAGATATAGGAATTTTTTGAACCAAGGGGGTAAAATCTTTAATATCTGCAAAAAGTATCACTGCATTTCTTATTTCCCCTAATTCCATAGGATTTTGTCCCGAAGATATGAGAAGTTCGGCTATCTCAGGTGCCATATATTGTTCTAATATAGTTTTTATTCTTAATGTTTCCTCTCTTTCATTCATAGACCTTAAATTTTCAATAGCCATTGCTGCTTGACGACATATCACAAGTACCATTTCCATATCACTTTGAGTAAATGGTTTTTTATCCTTAAGTTTACTAATATTTAATACCCCCAGCACCTTTTTTCTTGTATAGATTGGTAGGGATATTATAGGGATAGATATAGCCGAAACTATCTCTTTTCTATTAAGCAAATATTTAATATCTTCATATTCAGAAGAGTCTTTATTTAATATAAGAGGTTTCTTATTTTTAAATACCCATCCTGCAATTCTTTCGCCAGGTTTGATTTCTGTTTTTTCTACAATTCTTTTATCAAGACCTAAGGCTGCATTAATTTTAAGAGTACCTTTTTTATCATCATATAACATTACAGAGATTCTCTCAGCACCAATATATCTTTTTATAGCTGATATTAGTTCTTTAAGTATCTCCTGTTCTGAATTAGCTTTTATGAATTTTTCTATAAGTTGATATAGTGGAATAAGAGTTTTTAGCTTTATATTCTCTTCTATTATAGCTATTTTGTTTAGGCATTCTTCTACAACAGAGATGAGTTGTTTAGTAGAAAATGGCTTTTTTAGAATAGCACTAAATCCTTTACTTATAGCTTCGATAGCAATATCTATAGGTTCTTCAGAAACTATAAGAATTCCAGAAATATCACTTTTTTCTTTTCTTAAGTCTTCAAAAAGTCTTATTCCATCTTCATCACAAAGGTGAGCATCTATTATAATAAGACTAAATTTATTTTTAGAAAACAATTTTTTTGCTTCATAACTTGTAAATGCAATAGATACATGAAAGCCTTTTTTTTTAAGTATATTTTGATATATCTTAGAAAGCTTTTGATCAGTTTCTATAATAAGGATTTTTTTATCCATCTTTATTTAATTTCTCCTTTAATATAGGAAGCACTTGAAACATATCACCCACTATACCATAATCAGCAACGTTAAATATAGGTGCTTTTGGATCTTTGTTGATAGCTATTATTGTTTGAGAATTTTTCATGCCCATTTGATGCTGAAATGCTCCACTTATCCCTAATGCTATATATACTTTTGGCTTTACTATTTTACCAGAAGTACCCACTTGTCTACTTTTTGGAAGCCAACCTTTGTCAGCTACTGGTCTTGAACAACAAAGAACAGCACCTATCTCTTTAGCAAATTCTTCAACAATTGGGATGTTTTCTGGTTTTCCTATTCCTCTTCCAATGGAAACCAATATATCTGCAGCAGTTATATCAACATCTTCTACCTTTTCTTCAAGATATTCCAGAAATTTTCTGCCTTTTGATTTCTTAAATTCAGGTATTGATATTTCAATTATCTCTGCAGATTTATTCGATTCTTGATATATGCCAAAAGTGCCAGGTCTTATGGTAACCAAATATGTATTGTAAGGTTTTATAAAAAGTTCTGAATATATCTTTCCTCCAAAAATTTGTCTCAAAACTATAAGTCTATTTTCTTTAAACTCCACATTTACACAATCAGTTATTAGAGGAATTGATAACCTTTCAGCCAAACCAGGAGCCAAGTCCATTCCAAATGCAGAATGGGCTATCATTATAATAGATGGAGAAATACGATTTAATACATGTTCTATAGCCTCTATATATGGATCAGGTGAATAATTTGTTAAAGCAGGATTAGAAATTTTTATTATTTTATCACATAATGGTTTTAATACTTCAAGTAACTTATTATCTTTTCCTTCCAGAAGTAAAGCATATATAGGAATATCATTTTTTTTACCTATTTTATAGGCAAGATTAAGCATTTCAAAACTAACCTCTCTTATCTCATCTTTTCTATGTTCTATAAGCACAAGAATGCTTGACATTATAAACCTCCTCTTTCTCTGATTATCTGAGCAAGTTTTTCACACATTTCATCCATATTTCCAGAAAGGATTTCAGCCCTTTTTCCTTCAGGAGGTGGTATAAGTCTTTGTATCTCAATAATAGAACCAGATTTTCCCACTTCACTTGTAGCAATATCCAGACTTTCTATATCTTTTTCCTCTATTTTTAATTTTCTTACTCTTCTAATTCCCATTATTGAAACATATCTTGGTTCATTGATACCTGTTTGAATTGTTATTAATGCAGGCATAGGGAGTTTTACTTTTTCAAAAGTATTTGATTCCAGTTCCCTTTTTACCGCAACATTGCTATCTTTTATTTCTATTTCCATTGCAAGAGTGGCATAAGGAATATTCAACATTTCAGCAAGAAATACTCCTACTTGTCCCCATCCCATATCAGAACTTTGAACTCCCGTAAGAATCAAATCAAATGATAAATTCTTGATGGTGTTATAAAGACCTAAAGCTATGCCTCTGGCATCTGATTCTTCAAATCCTTCCTCATCTATTCTTATTGCTTCATCAGCACCCATTGCAAGAGCACGTCTTAATATATCTTCAGCATCTTCATCTCCAAGAGTTACAATAGTAATTTTTCCTCCATATCTTTCTTTTATTCTTACAGCTTCTTCTACTGCATAGTTGTCCCATTCATTTATAACTAATTCTAAGTCTTCTTTAATTATGTCATTACCCTCTTTGTTTATCTTTACCTCAGCTTCTGTTACATCAGGAACCTGTTTTATGCAAACAATTATATTCATTTGTAGTCCTCCTTCTATCAATAGATGAATTTAAAAATATTTATTTTGTTGTACCTATATTTATTTAATATCAAGAGCTTTTATAATCAGCTCATTTAGATCCATAACCTTTATTGAATCTTCTAATCCTTTACTCTTTCTTGCATCTTCCAGCATGATAAGACAAAGCGGACAACATGTGATTACTATATCTGCTCTTATGTCATATGCCTCTGCTATTCTTCTTTCTGACATTTTTGTATCTACATCTAACTCTTCTTGCCACATTCTTCCACCACCACCTCCACAACAAAGACTATGCTCTCTATGATGTTTCATTTCTACCAGTTCTACCCCGGGTATTTCTTTTATAATACTTCTTGGTTCATCAAATACTTTATTATGACGACCAAGATAACAGGGATCATGATAGGTAACTCTTATATCAAGCCTTTTGTTAAATTTAAGTTTACCTGATTTTAATAATGAATATAGTAGTTGGGTATAATGAATCACTGATATATCAAAAAATTTTTCTCCTAATAACAGGGGATATTCATTTTTTATTGTGTGAAAACAATGAGGAGATGAAGTGACTATATTTTTTATTTTATATTCCTCAAATAGTTGATAGCAAGTTTCTACTTGATCTTCAAATAGTCCATCTTCTCCAACTCTTCTTGCAATATCACCGCAGCATGGTTCTTTTTTGCCAAATACACCAAATTTTATTCCACAATATTTCATTATTAGGCTTAGAGATTTTGCGATTTCTTGAGCCCTTGTATCGTGAGCTGTGGTACAGCCAACAAAATAACAAAAGATTTCTTTCTCATCTGTATCTGTTATATCCAATATTTCTATTTTTAAATCTTTTGTCCATTCAATACGTTTCTTTTTAGTGGAAAGCCATGGATTATTATACTTATATAGTCTTTCTAATGTCTGAATCATAAGAGAAGGGACTCGTGTACCATTTTCTATTTCTTTTGTTCTAAGCTTTCTTACTATTTCAAAAGGTGATACATATATTGGACATGTTTCCACACAGGCCCCACAAGTGGTGCAATACCATATTAGTTTTGAGTTAACAGAAACAGGTTTTTTATAAAAAAGTTCTTCTTTTAATATAAATAAAATATCTCTTGGAGCAAAAGGTTCTCCAACCCCTGTAGAAGGGCACACTTCTACGCATCTACCACATCTTGTACAAGCATCAAGTTGAATTAAATCTTTATATGAAAAAAATTTTTCTTCTCTTTCTTCAACTGGAATTACTGAAGGAGTTAGGTCCTTGATACATATACTAATAGGAGAAGCAAGTATATGAAACATTTTTGTAAATGGTATGATCGAGATAAAAGAAAGGCTAAGAAGCACATGAGTCCACCATGTAAATGGATATACACTATCTCCTATATTTTTAGGCATCAAAAGACTGAGATAAAATCCAATAAAAGACCATTTATCCCACTCAGGCTTTTGATATGCAATTCTTAATGCTTCCACTAAAAATCCAGTTATAATGATCAGAATTAACCATACTAATATAACAAGATCTTCTGTTTTATTCTCCAGCCTTTTTATTTTCTGTATATATCTTCTAACTAATGAAATGATAATTCCTAAGAACAGACAACTTCCAAATAATTCTAAAGATATAGAGAATATTAAATATCTTGTTCCTACTAAGAAATGGTATAAATAATGATCTACTGCTAAGATTATTGTTCCAATAAATAGTCCAGTGAAACCCCAAAATAAAAGAATATGCATTATTCCAGCAGGGACATCGTCTTTTAATATCCTTTTTGCAAATATGCCATCTATAATAATTCTGCCTATGTCATGCCACGAAAGTCGATTCTTTTGTTTTTTGAATCCTTCTTTCCATAAACAAATATGTTTTATTAAGCCATAAAAAAAAATAGCTAAGGATAAAGCTGATAATAGATAAAAAAAACATACATGACGTATATGCCAAAATATCTCACGCTCTGGAATCACTACTCAAGATTCCTCCAAAATGAATCTTCTGTATTTTTCTTTTCTACAATTTTTTTATTAAATTGCATACCCCTTAACCTTGCTATCCTTTCTTCAATAGGAGGATGAGTAGAGAATAGATTAGCAATATTACTACCTGATAAAGGATTTACAATAAACATATGAGCTGTTGCTGGATTGGCATTAAGAGGGGCACTTCTGGAAAACTCATCTAATTTTTCCAAAGCGTTAGCTAAGCCAAAAGGATTTCCAGCAAATTTTGCACCTGTCTCATCTGCATGATATTCTCTGGACCTTGAAATGGCCATTTGGATAAGTAGTGCAGCAATAGGAGCAATTATTGCCATAATAAGTATACCTATAAGACCTAATCCGCCTTCATCATCTTCATCTCTAAAACCCCCAAAAAACATACTCCATTTTGCCATGTTAGCAAGTATCATTATGGCTCCTGCCATAGTAGCGGCAATACTACCAATTAGTATGTCTCTGTTTTTTATATGCGCCATCTCGTGGGCAAGCACTCCTTTTAATTCTTCCCTGTCCATTATTCTAAGAAGACCTTCAGTAACCGCTACTGCTGAATGTTCAGGATTTCTTCCAGTGGCAAAGGCATTTGGAGATTCTTCAGGAATTATATATATCCTTGGCATAGGTAAATTGGCACTATGCGCAAGTTCTTGGATAATTTCATATAAGGTGGGATGATCTGAAGCACTTATTTCTTGGGCTCTATACATACTCAACACCAATTTATCTGAAAACCAATAACTAAAAAAATTCATTCCCATTGCTAATATAAAAGCAAATATCATCCCACTTCTGCCACCAAATATATTTCCCAGAAATATCATAAGGGTTGTCATTGCTCCCAGAAGCAATGTGGTTTTAAACCAATTACCCATATTTACACCTCCTTAAGATGTATATCTTTTTCCAAAAATAACAATAATAGGGGTAAAGTCAAGGATATTTAATAATTTTAGCTTGTCAATATATTGTATCAAAAATATTTCCATACAAATTTTTTTTGTTGAAATGAAATTTCAAGTTATGTATATAGGATATTAAAAAAGGGGGTAAGAGGTGCATAGAGGAAGGTTTATCTTAACAATAATAATTATTTCCTATGCATTGATGAGTAGTTATGTTTGGGCGTCAGGCGGAGGGACTCCTTATGCTAATGGTGCAGAGGGTTTTCTTTGTGGTATGGTTCCTCCTCCTGGTTTATATCTAAAAAACTATTTTTTGTTTTATAAAGCAGAAAAGATGCGTGATAATAGTGGGGATTCAATAGGGGCATTTGATAGAGCTATTATATGGGGTGATATAATAAGATTTATACTTATTACTAATCATAAATTTTTAGGGGGTTTTTATGGTACTCAAATTTTTATACCCTATGTAGATAAAGATATAAGATTTAATGTTCCTGTTGGTCCAAAGAATAAAAGGCATTATACTGATAGAGGAATACCTTGTATCATATATACTCCTTATATATTAGGATATCATCGTTTAAATGGTAGATTTCATTGCTTATTTGCAACAGACATATACATTCCTATAGGTTCTCAAGAAGATGACAATCTTGCCAATGTGGAGACTAATTACTGGACAATAGAACCTTTATGGGCATTTACATTTTTTATCACAAAAAGATGGGATATATCTTCAAAAATTATGTATTCTTTTAATACGACTCAACAAGACTGTCCTACTGTGTATGGAGTTAATGTAGATAGAACTCCAGGTCAAGAATTACACATAGATTATACCACATCTTTTGGAATTGGTGAAAGTCTCAGGATAGGTATAACAGGATATTATTATAAACAAACTACAGATGACGACTATCATATAAAAAGAAATTTTTCTGCTGTAATTAAACAATTATTAGAAAAAGATGAGACTTATAAGGGCCAGGTTTTTTCTATTGGGCCTGGCATTTGGTATCACAAAAAAGATTGGTTTTTTTCTGTAAGGATGCAATGGGAACTGGCCGTTAAAAATAGGCCAGATGGCAAAACCTTTTGGACAATGTTTATTCATAGATTTTAGGAGTAAAAAATGGGAAACATGAGATTGGTAGATTGTCTTTGCTATCTTACAGGTAAGGTGTTTAGAAATATGCTTGCCTGTTATGGCCCTTTTATAAAGGATTATAATCTTACTGTATCTCAGCTTTTTCTTCTTCTTGCCCTTTATGAAAAAGATGCTTCTACTCCTCAGGAACTTTCTTCAAAACTGGCCCTTAATTCTTCCACTCTTACCGGAATATTAGACAGGTTGGAGAATAAGGGATTAATAAAGAGGGAGGTGAATACCCATGATAGAAGATCAATTATAATAACTTTAACTAATCAAGCAAAGGAGATAAAGGATGCATTGTGGAATATATATGAAAAAGTGAATGGTGAGCTTAGATCAGCTTTATCTCATGAAGAGATAGAGGAGCTTTATAAAATAATGACAAAATTAGATTTGAAAGCGGATGAGATGCAAAACAAAACCTAAAGGAGGATGCCATGGAGGCCTTAAAAAAAGTGAATGCATTGGAAGAATTATTAAACATAAAGACGGGTATGGAAAATCCGTATGTAAAGGAGTGGAAGAATGAAGGTAAAAGGGTGATAGGATATATTTGCACATATGCACCGGAAGAAGTAATTTACGCACTAGGTATGCTGCCTTATAGGACAGGTGCTGCTGGATGTACAGCAACAGATAAGGCGGATGTGTATTTGCATAGGTTTAATTGTACTTATGTTAGATGCCTTTTACAGATGGGGCTTGAGGGAGAATACGATTTTTTAGATGGTTTTTGTTTTTTAAATGGATGTGAACAGTTAAGAAGACTTTATGATATATGGCATAGAAAAGTTGGTACAAAATTCGCAGATATGTTGACTATTCCTCATGCCATATCTGAAAAAAGATTTATATGGTATCTGGATGATATAAAAAAATTTGCTGAAAATCTCTCCTCTACATTTGGTGCGGGTGTTCTTGATAAAAACAAGCTAAGACAGGCAATAAAGGTTTATAATGAAACAAGGTCTCTTATGCAAGAGCTTTATAATCTTAGAAAACAGGCTTCTCCACCTATAAGTGGAACTGAGGCCATGAAAATAGCCATAGCATCTTTTACTACTCCTAAACCGATATTTAACAATCTATTAAAGGATGCATTAAATGAGATAAAACAACGGCCTGGTATTTCTAACTACAGGGCAAGATTAATGATTGCAGGAAGTTATATGGATGATACATTTTTATTAGAATTAATAGAAGAGACAGGTGGACTCGTTGTAGCAGATAATCTTTGTTATGGATATAGACATTTTGCTGATATGGTTGAAGAAGTAGGAGATCCTTTAGAGGCAATAGCACGTCGTTATTATTGGAAAAATCCATGCCCAAGAATGCAAGGCGAATTTGATAGAAGACTCAATGAGACCAGAACAATAGCAAAAGAAGCAAATGTTGATGGTATTATATTTGAGAGATTGGCATTTTGTGATAATCATGGAGCAGAATCTCCTATGGAGGCTAAGTTTTTAGAAGAAGAGGGGATTCCAACTCTTATTTTGGAAAGGGAATATATGCCATCTGATAAAGGAAGGTTAAAGACAAGGATTCAAGCATTTATAGAAAGAATAGAAAGGAGGAAATAATCATGAAAGATATAAGAGAGATTCCAGTTGAATGGTTTAAAAGATTAAGAACTACGTGTGCCGTGATAGAGGCAGGTATAAATACTGGGGCAACAAGTCTTGCTGAGTTAGATATCCCAGCTTTATTAAAAGATGCGGATGATTACACAAAAAAAGTAGTTGATATGTTACAGCCAGATACAGTAGATGCAGCATTGAGACCTAAAAATAGGAATGTCACATTAGCATTTGTGCAAGCATATGGAGAATATTTAGATTTTGTATTGGACGGAATAAGTAAAGGCAAAAAATTAGTATATCACTATTTTGAATCTATACCTCAGGTTTTACTTTCTATGGATATGATTCCTGTATGCGTAGAAACTATTCCTGTATTGGTTGCTGCTCTATATAAAGATGGATGTGAAGAAGAAATTGATGCATTAGAAGCAGAAGGATTTCCAGCTCATCTTTGTTCAGCACAAAAGGGATTCTTAGGGGCTTATCTTTTAGATGAAGTTCCTGCACCAGATTATTTTTTAAAGCCATCTGTACCATGTGATCCAAGTAATTTATTATTTCAATATCTCTCAAAATTAACTGGTGCTCCTTATATAGTGTTTGATGTGCCATATTATACTAATCAAAGAGCGTTTAATTACTATAAGGAGGAAATAGAAGATGCGTATCAGCAATTGATAAAAATGAGTGGCAATAGACTTGATGAGGGCAAGCTAAAAGAACATGTGGCATATACAAATAAGCAATTA
>CAZMNC010000060.1:0-15396 GCA_964567535.1 uncultured Desulfobacterales bacterium
ACCTCAAATATATATACATTACTTGGGAACAGGAAAAGAAGATAGATTAACATTTGAAGGTAGATATAACTCATCACCAGCCTGGTCTTCGCTTAATAAAATAGCATATTCTTGTATGATAAATGGCCACTTCGATATATGTACAATAAATCCAGACGGAACAAACATGAAAATATTAACTCATAATCAAGGAAATAATGAATCACCTTGCTGGTCTCCAGATGGTAGATATATAATGTTTAGTTCAAATAGAACTGGACATTATCAATTATATATAATGACAGCTAATGGTACTAATCAGACCAAAATAACTTCTCTACGAGCAGATCAAACGAGTCCATCCTGGAGTCCATAATACAAATAAGGGGTACAAAATGAGGGTAGGTTTTATTTCTACATATCCTCCTATAGAATGTGGCGTAGCTTCCTACACTCAATATCTAACAGATGCGCTTCGCAAAAAAAATATAGATGTTTATATAGTTTCACATATAGGAGGTTCAGGACATCAGGTATTTCCAGCCTTTGATTATGAAGATGGTGATCTTGCAGAAAAGGCATTTTCTACAATGGTTAGGTTCACCCCAGATGTAGTCCATATACAACACGAATTTGGTCTTTATGGAAAACACATGGGAATCTCTGTAGTTCCTCTTATTATGGAATTCCAAATTATAGGAATTCCAGTTATAACCACTTTACATACTGTATATCCTAATATAGACTCCAAACATGCACTCATAATCAAATCAATAATAATGAATTCTAATAATGTAATTGTTCATGAAACATATCAACTTGATTCCTTAAAAAATATAGTCTCAGAAGATATATCTGAAAAGATTTTTGTTATACCTCATGGGGCAAGAGAGATTGCCCCTGTATCTAATGCAAAACAGAAATTGGGGCTTCCTACACACAAAAAGGTCATTTTGATGATAGGATATATAAGACCATCTAAAAATTTTGAACTTATAGTAGATATATTTCCTCAAATCCTAAAATTGTATCCTAATGCCTTATTAGTCATAGCTGGGAAAATAAGAGGACAAGAATATATTGATTATAGAAACATGCTTTTTCAAAAAATATTATCTTCTTCAGTAAAAGAAGATATAATATTTATAAGAGGACAACTTCCTCAGCATATCTTTGACACAGTTATATCTGCCGCAGATGTAGTGGTATTACCATATAAACTTACATCCCAAAGCGGAATTCTTGCCCATTGTCTGGCATTTGGAAAACCTATTGTAGTCAGTAGCAGTCCTGGCTTAGAAAAAGTTATAAAAGAATCAAAAGCTGGCATTTCATGTGATAATGAAACAGACTTTATAAAAAATATAGTCAAAATTTTATCTGATAATCAATTTGCCGAACAACTCTCTCAAAATGGAAAAAGATATGTCAAAGAACAAATATCATGGTCTATAATTGCAGATAAGCACATAGAAATATACAAAAAAATAACTGATATTCCAGATGTTAAGATAAAAATAATTTCAACAGAATAGGAGGATATATGGCAAAGCTTAATCCCTTTAAGCGATATACAGCAAATCCTATAATCCAAAGAGCTGATATTCCATATCCATGTAATACCGTATTTAACGCCGCAGCATGTAAATTTGATGGAGAATATCTTTTACTCCTAAGAGTAGAAGACTTAAGGGGATATAGTCACCTTACTATTGCACATTCAGATGATGGGTATAATTTTAAAGTAGATAAAAAGCCCTGGGTATGCAGTTCCAATGAGCCAGAATTTGAGCCTTTTGAAATATATGGAGTAGAAGATCCTAGAATTACATACATGCAAGATGAAAATACCTATTACATTACTTATACCGGATTTGGAATATATGGACCTCGGGTTGGAATAGCTAAAACAAACGATTTTATAAATTTTGACCGTATCTCGATAATAGGTCCTCCGGACAATAAAGATGCTGTTTTATTTCCTGAAAAGATAAATAATCAATATGTACTTTTAGACAGACCAGGTGGAGTGATAGGAGCTCATCCTGCTATATGGATAAACTATTCATATGATCTTATATATTGGAAAAAGGCAGGTGTGATATTAGCTCCAGAACCAGGATGGGGACATTCAAAATTGGGAATGTGTGTGCCTCCTATAAAAACAGAAAAAGGATGGTTATGTATCTATCATGGTGTTAAAATAACCCCTGCTGGCCGCATATATAGAATTGGAGCTATGCTTTTAGACCTTAATAAGCCAGAAAATGTTATAGGATACACTTCTCATTTTATATTTGGTCCTGAAGCAGACTATGAAAGAATGGGAGATGTCCCTAATGTAGTATTTCCCTGTGGGGCCATATTAGAAGATAATGGGATCATAAAAATGTATTATGGTGCAGCAGACACATGTATTGCTGTGGCAGAAGCATATTTATATGATATAGTCGAATTATGCATAAACGAAAATCATAATATATGCTAATCCACTTTATAAACAGGCTTTCTTTTTTCTAAAAAGGACAAAATTCCTTCTTTACCATTTGGATGTTCAGAACACCAGGAAATCGCTTTTCTCTCTTTCTCCAGCTGTACCTCTAAAGGATTGCCAAAAGACTCATATATAAGTTGTTTACATATAGAATATGCATGTAGTGGTATTTTTTGAGTTATTTTCTCTATAAGCTCTAAGGATCTATTTAAGGACTTACCCTGATCTACCACTTCTGTTACAAGTCCTAGTTCCAGAGCATCCCATGAATTAATAGGTTTATCAAAAGCCATTATTTCCATAGACTTTGCTACTCCCACAAGCCGAGGAAGATTATATGTGCCACCCCCATCAATACTCAATCCTCGGGATGTATAGGCAAGAATAAATTGGGCATGGGATTCTATTATTCTAAAATCACATGCAAGAGCTAATGAAAGCCCACCCCCCGCTGCCAATCCATTTATAGCAGCAAAAACTGGCTTTTTCATATAATGAATCTCAATTATAGCCTTATGAAACTGATATACTATATCATAAAAAGTAGTATAATAATCATCACTTTGATTTATTATCCACTTTAAGTCACCACCAGCACAAAATGCCTTGCCTTCACCAGTAATTACTAAGCCATTTATATATGGATCTTTTGATATATCCCTTAATAAATTGGCAAGCTGAACAGCCATGTCCATATTTATCGCATTAAATGAATCAGGTCTATTTAACCTTATCACGGCTGTCCTTCCAATAATATATTTTTTTATTACATTATTATTATGCATATCCTGCCTCCCTTGGCTAATATTGTTAAAAAGTATAATATATATAATACAAACTTTTAATATAAGCAAAAGGAGGTATCAGAAAAATGAAAAGGGCTATCATACTTATGATTCCTATAATAGGACTAATGTTAATAACAGAAGTATCTATTGCTCAACCATTTGGAATACATAAAGGAAAAAATAAAAATAACTATAAAATATTATCTTCCAATGGACGATATATTTTTGGACAAATATCAAATTCAGATAAAGATCAATATATGTTAGATACCTGGACAGGAAGGTTATGGCGTATTTCAGAAAATGGAGAAGTAGGAAAGTTTTTAATGCCTGTTCCTTACCAATTAAAAAATGGTAAATATTCCTTTATACCTGAACCAATAAAAAAGAAATAACTAACTTAAAATTTTACACTTTTTATAATTTCTTCATAGTCTTTTATCTCTTCTTCAGTAAGCCTTTTTCTAAACAGATCTTTTCTAACAAATATAGGAATATCTCTATTTAAGGCGAGAGCAACACTATCGCTTGGTCTGCTATCAACTCTATATTCCTCTCCTTTAATTTCAAATATTACATTGGCATAAAATGTATCTTCCTTTAAATCATTAATTTCTACTCTCAAAAATTTTATATCTGACTTTTCTAATATACTGATATATAAATCATGGGTAAGAGGCCTTTTAGGCATTATCATATTTTTCTCTTTTGCAATAGCTGCAAATTCCGCATCTCCAACAAACATCAAGAAATAACGTTCAGCATTTGGATTTTCTTTAAGTATAACCATATTTCCTCTATCAGGATCGCTCTCTAATATAACCTCTTGGATAAGTACCATATTGTCTATATTATTATTCATTGTTGTTATCACCTCCTTCTTCATTCTCTTCTTCTTTTCCAAATTCGCTTACAATCTGAACAAATTCTTTAAGTCTATCATCAACTTTTTTAAACAAAGTGCCTTCTGGATAGGTTCCATCTGACTGAAGTTTGCCGGCTTTCATTCCTGTGAGTATTTCTATCCCCTCTTCTACAGTAGAGATAGGCCATATATGGAATTCGCCTTTTTTAACACTTTCTATAATCTCCTTTTTTAACATAAGATGTTTTATATTTTTTTCAGGAATTATAACCCCTTGTTTTCCAGTAAACCCTTTTCTTTTGCATATATCATAGAAGGCCTCTATCTTTTTTGTCACTCCTCCTACTGGCTGTATCTCTCCTTTTTGACTAACAGAACCTGTAACAGCGATACCCTGATATATAGGAACATCAGCCAAAGCGCTAAGCAAAGCAAAAAGCTCTGTACTGGAAGCACTATCACCATCTATAAGCCCATAACTTTGCTCAAAACATAGAGTAGCTGTTAGAGATAGAGGTTTATTATGAGCAAACCTTTCTCTAATAAAACTTGATAATATCATTACCCCTTTAGTATGTATTTTTCCACTTAGTTTTGATTCTCTTTCAATAGCAATAACACCTTCTCTACCAACAGATACAGTAGCAGTTATTCTGTTAGGTCTTCCAAATTCATGATCTCCTGTCATTAATATAGAAATGCCATTCACCTGGCCTGCCTTTTTTCCGTCTGTTTCTACCCAAAATATATCTTTTTCTATTAATTCCTTTATCTTTTCTTCTATTAAATTATATCTGTATTTTCTTTTTTCAATAGCCTTTTCAACATGTTCTGCACTAATAAATTCACAGTTTTCAAGACTTGCATAATAATTAGCTTCATTAAGCAAATCTCTTATATCACCTAATTCCAAAGATATCTTATCTTGATCTTCTGTTTGCTCCATACTATATTCTAAGAGTCGTGCGATCCCTGTTTTGTCTACATGTCTTATTTTATTCTCTCTACAAAATCGAGCCACCATTTTAGAAAATTTCATAATAGAATCTTCTTTTTTATCCATACTGTCATCCATATGAGCCTTTACCTTAAATAATTTTGGAAAACGATCATCATATATATGAAGCAGTTCAAACAGAAAAGGATCCCCCGTAAGTACAATTTTGATATTTAGGGGGATTGGCTCGGGCTTTATTGTTCTTGTACTAAATATACCATAAAGCTCTCCAAGATCCTCTATTCTAATTTCTTTGTCCCGTAAAGCACGTTTCAAGGCCTCCCATGAAAAATACCATTTTAAAAGATCTAATGCCTTCATTATGAGATAACCGCCATTTGCCTTATGCAAAGAACCAGGTTTTATCATAGTAAAATCTGTGAAAAGGGCTCCAAGCATGGCTTGTCTTTCAATAGTTCCAAAAAGATTGGGATATGCAGGATTAGATTCTACTATAACAGGAGCACCCTTAGTGTCAGAATTATCTACAACCACATTAACTTCATATCGTCTCCTCAAAGACTCTTTAGTTACCGACAAAATAGGAATTGGAGGAGATTGTTGACCATCCTGTTTCTTTATAAAGTCATCAATATTTTCAACTACGTCCTCTTGAACAGATTTAAGAAATTCTATCACTTGTTTTTCATTTTTATATTTTTCAAGATATGTTTCCATATGTTGTGACACTATAAATAAAGCTGTTTCTTTTTTTAATTTATCCTTATTTCTTTTCAATTCTGATTCTTCATGCCTAATTTTACTAACTGCCTCTTTCATTCTATTATGTAATTCATCACTTTTCTGTTTAAGTATATCCTTTTCCTCTTTTGACATTTCTGCCAGTTCTTCCTGAGTTATAGGAGTTCCATCTTTTCCAGCAGGCACTATTAACATACCCATCTGAGAAACCTGAAGTATAAAACCTTGTTCCTGGGCTGATTTTGAAAGTTCTTCTATTATAGCAGCTCGTTTTTTCTCAAACTCCCTTTTTAATTCCTCTTCTCTCATTCTATAATCTTCGCTTTCAAAGACCTGAGGAAATTTAGCTTCAAGAGTTTCCATAAGATCCTGCATATCTTTTTTTAATTCTTTACCTCTTCCTGCTGTAAGTTTTATGCTTTTAGGTTTATCAGGTTCCTTAAAATTATTTACATAACACCAATCAGGAGGAGTTGGCTCTTTCTGGGCCTGTTCTTCCAAATATACCTTAGCAATATAAGTAAGGCCTGCTTTTGATGGTCCAGCAACATATATGTGATAATCATCTGCTTTTATACCTATACCGAATTTTATAGCATCCTTTGCTCTATCTTGACCAAGAACAGGATCCTCTGGTAAATCAAGATCCAATGTGTTTTCAAAAGGAAAAGATTTTGGATCAATATGGGCTCTTAATTTATCTATGGGCACCTCAGGAAATTTCTCCATATAATACCCTCCATTATATAATTACTTTTCAAGTAACATATCCACATTATATAGTAAAGATGCTATTGCACAACTTTATTATTTTTTATAGGATCTTATTTAATAAGTTTGCTTATTGGGGGGCAAAATGAAATATCCAAAATGGATATTTATCTTTTTAGCTCTTATACTTGGAATAAGTTGTGCTGTTAATCCTGTAACAAAGAAAAGACAATTCATGTTGGTCTCTGAAAAAGAAGAATTTAGAATAGGTAAACAGGTAGATAAACAAGTTAGAGAAGAATTGGGAATATATATGGAACTACCAAAATTGAGAGCATTGGTTCAAAAAGTGGAAGAAAATCTTGGCAAGCACAGTGATAGGCCAAATCTTATATATAGAGCAGAAATAGTTGATACCCCTGATTTTAATGCTTTTGCTGTTCCTGGTGGATTTATATATGTACATAGAGGACTTCTTGCAAGGATAAACTCTGTTGATGAACTTGCTGCAGTGTTGGGTCATGAAACAACTCATGTGGCTGCCCGACATTCTGCAGCACAAATATCTAAGCAAAAAGTTATGAATATATTGCTATTAGGCCTTAATATAGCAACCGGAGGAGCTATTCAAAACTATGGTCAATTTATAAATCTTGGAGTTGTTCTGGCATTTAACAAATGGTCAAGAAATCAGGAAAGGCAGGCTGATCATTATGGTATAATATATATGACCAGAGCAGGTTATAATCCTTTAGCCTTCCTAAGTGTTTTAAAACAGATCAAGAGACTTGAATCAAGAGAGCCATCTAAATTTGAAATATGGTTTATGACGCATCCACCAGTAGATGAAAGAATAAAATTGGCTAAAGAAGAACTAAAACAGATAAAAAAGATGTGTCCGAAGTGTTTTAAAAGACCTATCAGAAGAAATGAATATATAGCTCTTCTTAAAGGACTTGCTATGGGAGAAAGGACTCCTAATGAACTTGTATTAAAAGATAGATATTACAACAAAGAATATTGTTTTAGTGTAAAAATACCATTTGGTTGGTATGCAAAGCTCAGAAGTAAATATGCAACTGCTATATTTATTAATTCAAAAAAACAGTGCTCTGCCTTTTTAGGAGTAGATCCACTTATGAAAATAATAAGCACTGCTAAATATCATGCTCAAAACAAAAAATCTCTTTTACATCATGGCCTTGTAAAATTAAAAGATCTTAAAGAAAGATTTCGTTATGGAGCAATGGCAAGTATATTCACAGGATATGATAAAAGCAGGGGTAAAATAGTAGCAGAACTTATATCCTTTGTAAAAGGAGATAATGGTTATTATATATTAGGTTCTGGAAAAAAACAAAATCTTGGCCAATTAATGGCTGATATGAAAGAAATGATAGATAATTGGGAATTCCTAAGTCCAGAACAAGCTGCTAAATTACAACCCCTTCGTCTTAGAATTTACAGGGTAAAAAAGGGGGATACATGGAAATCTATAACTATAAAATATTATGGATCTGATATAGGATCCACTAAATTGGCAGAATTCAATGGTTTTGATAAAAACCAACAACCACATCCTGGCATATTAATTAAAATCCCCCCTACCCTGCATTTTTATTGAATTTTAATCTAGTGACATTTTATACATTTGTCTCTAAGATATCTTTTAATTTCTTTATTATTGTTATAGGAACTGGACCTGATTTTATATATAGGTCCAATAATTGTTTTGATACATCAAGCTTCTTTTCCACTTCTCCCCAATTTAAACCTTTTTCTTCAACTTGCTTCATAAGAATTGCCAGTTCTTCAGAATTCATATCAAAACCTCCTTGTTTCTTTTTTTATCTTACTAATCACGAGTAATAAAATTGTCAATAAAAATAAATATACTGTATTTATCCTATAATTCCCTTGACATATAGTTATAGTGTAGCTAATTTATAGCTAAATTTTGTGAGAAATAGCATTTTATGCCAAGACGAAAAAAGAACATAAAGATAGAACAAATAAAAGAAAAAGATGTAGACAAATCAAAAATAAAGGTTAAATTTGAAGTATATGGCGAAGAAATGGTAGAAAAATTAGTAAAGCAAAGTGGAAATTGTGGAAGAGTCTATTTACCACCAGATTGGGTAGGTCGGAGAGTAAAAATCATAAGAATAGACTAAACAATAATGGTACAGGGATTAAAAATAAGAAGAATAAAACCAGAAGATGCAAATGATCTTGAAAGAATTCAGGCCCAAATAACCCGTTCATGTTCAAAAAGCGACTTTCATCATATAATACGCGAACAATTAAAAAAGAATGAAGATGCAAGTTTTGTAGCAGAAATAAACGGTAAAATAGTAGGTTATATGATTAGTTATATAATACACGCGGGATTTGGGATAGATAAAAGTGCGTGGATTGCGACTTTTGGAGTTGATCCAAAATTTATGGGTCAAGGTATTGGGAAAAAATTAGCTGAAAAAGTATTTAATACTTATAAAAAGATGGGAATAAAAAATATATATACCTCAGTTAAATGGGACTCTGTTGACTTATTATCTTTTTTTAAAACCTTAGGATTTGACCGTAGCGAATTTATAAACCTTAGAAAAAACCTTCAACCCAACCAATAGATTATTTTACTGCCTTTTTCCGCTGTATAAGCCTTTGTTCCTCAGGAATAGGAGGAGGCACAGATTCTCCTATAATCTTTTTAATAGCCCCAAAACGTGAAGGACAAGACTCAAAACATGTCCCACATTTTATACATTTATCTTGGTCTATTATATGAATTTTATTTTTTTCTCCTGAAATAGCATTTACCGGGCATCTCCTCCTACAAATACCACATGCCTGGCATTTTTCAGGGTCAATATAATAAGAAGGAATTTCTGTAAATAATGTTTCTATTTCTTCTTTTGTATATAGATTTTTATAATCCTCAACATTATCAAGACGAAGACCCAATTTCTCTTTTTTAGCTAATTTAATATATGGCAACAATTTAATAAGCTCATTTATTTTAGATTTTAGCTCTTTCTCAGCTACACCTTCTGCTTTCCCAATAGGTCCTAATTCTCTAATATTTTTAATAAAATCGTTTACTAATCTTGCAAAACGAATACCTTCAGCAGAAGACATAAATTCTATTTTTAATCTTTCTGGATTTAAGCCTATATATTCCAATAATCTTTTACACAAAGAAACCATATTTAATGCATGATAATTACCTTGCGTTGTATAATTACATTCACCCAAACGACATCCACCAATAAAAACTCCATCGGTTCCATTGTAAAAAGCCCTCAATACAAAACCCATATCAACTCTACCACTACACATGACTCTAATAAGTCTTATATCAGGTGCATACTGTAGCCTGGAAACTCCAGCTAAATCAGCAGCTCCATATCCTCACCAATAACAAACAAAACCTAATATTTTTGGTCTAAATTTAACACCTGAACTCATTTTTATTTCTCCTTTTTACTTCTCATTTAATTTTATGATTATTTACCAGCCGCTGCCACAGCTTTCTTTTCTTCCAATACTTGCTCACCTAAGGTGGCTGCATCAATTTGACGCTCCAATTCATCATTTGTATAGTGCTTCAACTGTATAGCACCTGTTGGACACTTTGCATTACACAATCCATCTCCTTTGCAAAGAACAGGATTTACTTTTGCCTTTTTTCCCTGCTTTGTAGTATAAAATTCAATTGCATCATAGGCGCAAGCCTCAATACATGCGCCACATGCTATACATTTGCTCTCATCCACTTCTGCCACAGAACCAGAAGCAATAACTACATCCTTAGATAAAAGAGTCAATACTCTGCCTGCTGCACCATATGCTTGATTTATTACTTCATGTATATGTTTTGGATAATGAGCTGTTCCACATAAAAAAACACCATCGGTTGCAAAATCAACTGGTCTTAATTTTACATGTGCTTCTTTAAAGAAACCATCTTCATTCATTGGAACCTTATATAATAGAGCTATTTTCTCAGCATCACTTGCCGGCAAAACAGCAGCAGATAAAACAAGAATATCTGCGTCAATTGCAAGTTCCTGTTTAAGAATAGGATCTGTAATAGAAACCCTAAGCAGACCCCCCCCATCTTCTTCTACAATCTGAACCTTAGGTTCTAATCCTGATTCATAACGTATGAACCTAACCTCTTTATCTGCAACTTCCCTATAATAATCTTCTTTAAATCCATATGTCCTCATATCCCTAAATAATATATAGATATCCATTTCTGGGTTAATTTCTTTTAATTTAAGAGCATTTTTTATAGCATGACTACAACATACTCTACTACAATAATTTCTATCTTCATTTCTACAGCCAACACACTGAATCATAACCACTGTCTGAGTATTTACAACCAGGGGATCTCTATTAGCTATTTTTTGCTCCAAATCTATTTGGGTCATTACTTTCTCACTATCTTCATACATATATTCGCTTGGTTTATATTCTTCCGCTCCTATAGCAATCACTACCGCCCCATGTTTTATTTCTAATGTACCTCTATTTGATTCTATTCTTGTTATAAAATTACCCACATAGCCAGTAGCCTCTATTATGGAAGCTTCAGTATATACATGTATTAAAGGATGTTCATATACCCTTTTTATAAGTCCACTCAGGTATTGTTGTACATCAAGACCTTCCAAGGTATAATGAAGTCTTCGAGCTATACCACCTAATTCCTTTTCTTTCTCCAATAGAAAAACCTCATAACCTTGATTTGCAATAGAAAGGGCACATGTCATACCAGCTATACCACCCCCAATAACTAATGCCCTTTTATCAACTGATAATTCAAATTCTCTTAATGGTTCCAAGGCCACCACTCTTGCTATCGCCATTCTCACTATATCCTTAGCTTTTTTAGTAGCTTCTTCCTTTTCTTGAGAATGTACCCACGAACAATGTTCTCTAATATTAGTCATTTCAAGTAAATATTGATTAAGCCCTGCTTCTTTCAATGTCTCCATGAATAATGGTTCAAGAGTTCTGGGACTACATGCAGCAACTACTACACGGTTAAGATTTTTTTCTCTTACCATATCAGATATCTCTTTAGCAGAATTTGTCGTACATGAGAAAAGTTGTTCTTGAGCATGAACCACATAAGGCAAAGACAAGGCATAGTCCACTACTTCTGGCACATTTACCACTCTCCCTATATTAGCACCACAATGACATACAAAAACACCTACTCTTGGCTCTTCATCCCGTACATCTTTTTCTTTAGGATAAATCTTTTCTTCTACTAATTTACCACGTCTATAACGTAGTAATTCTCCACATTTAGAACTTGCACCACTAGCACCAAAAACAGATTCTGGAATATCTGTAGGACCTTGAAAAGCCCCTACAACAAATATGCCTTTTTTAGTAGTTTCTATAGGATCAACAGGATTAGTTCTACAAAAACCATGAGGTTCAAGATCAATCCCAAACTTATTTGCCAATTCTTTAGCCTCTTTTGGTGGATTAAGTCCTACAGATAGAACCACCAAATCAAATTCTTCTTCTTTGACTCCTTCATCAGGATCAGAATATCTAATAGTTACATTATTTGTATTTGGGATTTCCCTTCCTATGGATACATAACTTCTTATAAATCTTACATCAGAATAACTATCAGCCCGTTGGAAATATCTTTCAAAATCTTTTCCAAATGCTCTAATATCATTATGAAATACTACAATTTCAACATTAGGATCATGCTCCTTTGTTAAAAGGACTTGTTTTTGAGTATAAGTACAACATACAGCAGAACAATATGTATTACCTCCAGGAACAACCTGCCTTGAACCAACACATTGAATCCAAGCTATCCTCTTTGGATGTTTACCATCTGAAGGTCTTACTATCTCTCCACCAGACGGACCAGTAGAAGATAAAAATCTTTCAAAATCAAGGCTTGTTATAACATTTTTAAATTTACCATAACCATAGTCGCCTCTCATAGCCGGATTAAAAATCTCAAAACCTGTAGATAATATTATAGCCCCTACTTTTAACTCGATTTTTTCAGGTGTTTGACTAAAGTCAATAGCATTATTTTCACATACTGTCTCGCATATACGACATTTATCTTCTTTTAAATAAAGACAGTTTTCATCTATATAACTTATTAATGGAACAGCAAGAGAAAAATAAATATGAACAGCCTTGCTCAAGCATAGACCTTGATTATAAGGATCAGGTACTAAAACCGGACAATATTCCATACAAGTAGTACATCCTGTACAATTCTCTTCTATAATATATCTTGGCTTTTTAAGAAGAAGTACTTTAAAATTACCAGCCTCTCCTTCAACTTCTTGAACTTCTGTATATGTCATTATTTCTATATTAGGATGACGGTCGGCCTCGACCATCTTGGGAGCAAGTATTCATGTAGAACATTCGTTAGTAGGAAAGGTCTTATCCAACTGGGCCATCTTTCCACCTATAGAAGGAGCCTTTTCTACTAAATATACTTTAAATCCTGAGGATGCCAAATCCAAAGCCGCCTGAATTCCACTAATTCCCCCACCTACAATTAAAACATCCCCAAAATTACCTTTTTTTAGTTTATCTGTTAAAATATCTTTAATTTCACCCACTTGCTTACACCCCCATCAGGTTTGGTTAAAGTGCTTCTTCTATAATTTCAGTTATATCTTTTATTTCTATGGACTCAGCTACCTCCTGATCTTCCATAGTCTTCCTGCTATCCTCCAGCATAGTAATACAATACGGACAACATGTAGCTAAAACCACAGCCTCTACATTAATAGCTTGCTCTATTCTAAGATCAGAAAATCTTTCACCTTTCAAGGTCTCCATCCATACTCTACCACCTCCACCACCACAACACAGACTATCTTCTCTAGAATCAAGCATTTCCACCAATTCTAAACCTGGTATGCTTTCCAGTATTTGTCTTGGTTCATCATATATATTGTTATGTCTACCCAAGTAACAAGGATCATGATACGTCACCTTTTTATTGAATTCTTTTGAAAATTGAAGTCTTCCATCCTTAATAAGTTCCCACAAAAATTGTGTTATATGAACAACCTCAAAATGTACCATAAATTCAGGATACTCATTTTTGAAAGTATGATAACAGTGAGGGGAAGAAACCAATATTTTTCTAACTCCATTATCAATAAATGCTTTAATATTTTCTTTTGCCAATTGCCTAAATAGATCCTCATCCCCTGTTTTTCTAATACTTTCCCCACAACAACTTTCTTGCTCCCCAAGGATTCCAAACGCTACTCCCGCTTTATTTAATATATTTACTGTCGCTTTTGCCACTTTCTTCATCCTTGGATCATAACACAAATAACACCCTGGAAAATACAATATTTCCATATCTTCTGTGAACTGCTGCACGGGCAAACCTTTTGCCCATTCAGCCCTTTTCTTTCTTTCTTCACTTAAAGGATTTCCTTCAGCCACAAGACTTGCATTTGCAGTCTTAACTGGCTTTACATGAGCAGGAAAAACTCCATACTCGTTAGCAATTTTTCTCAAGGAAACTGTTAAATCTATAGTCTTTACTCCCCTGGGACACCGTTGATGACACCTTCCACACGTAGTACATCGCCATATGTCCTCGCTTTCTATCTCTGTCATACCAAAAGTCGCTTGCCTAACAATTCTTCTCATACTAAAATTAATAACTCTGTTCCAGGGACAAAGAGTGTCACACATACCACATTGATAACAATATTTAAAAACTTCACCACCACTATATTTTATAACATCTACAATTTCTTTATATTCAGCTACATTTTCCATGAGATATTAATCTCCTTTAAAGTCTATTTATGGAGTTTGCTCTTTTTTAGAAAGTCGAGCAATCGTATCCATAACCTCATCTAAACCATATTTGTTTATAAGAGTAGAAACCCCAATTTCTAAATCCTCATATTTTTTCTCTTCTTCCTCTTCAACCTCTTCCTCTCTTTCTTCATAAGTAAGAGCATCTACTTGACACACATAAACACACCACGGCTCTTCTAATGGAGGTTCATTTTCACACATATCACACTTTAAAGGAAGACCAGAATCAGGCTCTTGAAATAATTTTCTTGATGGACATGAAGTTGCCCTACAGAAAAGACATTCATCATATTCCTTCCCATCAATTATATATTTATCTCTTCCCATACACTCTGCTTCAGCATATGGACCTCCATAAACGGGCATGTAAAGATTTCTTAACGGATCCCACCAAACATGGATACGCGATCTTACTGGATTAGCAATGCTATACTTTTGAGTTGCATGAAATGCAGCACAAATAGCCTCACATGCCCGACATCCATTACATTCATCCGCATTAATCACTATTTGTTTTATTGTTTTCTTTTTCTTCTCTCCCACGGCTCCCACCTCTTTAAACTTAATTATCTTCTTTTAAAAGACCTTTTTCTATTAAATCTTTAGCTACATAATCTAACCCTAATTTTTCCAACGTATCTTTTTTTGGAACTCCTTCCTTATTCCACCCTCTATATTCATAATACCCTGTCAATATCTTTTCCTCATATTCAGGAAATCTTTTCTTCCAATGATCCTCTGGTGGCTTTTCATCTTCTCTCTTCATCCCTCTCCTTATATTAATAGCCCTAACAAGCGTTCTAATCCTCGTAGCAATCTCCCACAGACCATCTTCATCTATATCCAAACCAGAAGCTGCAGAAATTATTTTAGGTAAATTATGAATGTGATAAGGAGGTTTTATAGGGAAAGAAGAGAGGCCTGCACATATACCTGTAGCATCATCAATATAATGCATAATCTCTTGCCACTCAATTAATTCATATAACAAAGGAGGAGG
>CAZMNC010000061.1:0-7830 GCA_964567535.1 uncultured Desulfobacterales bacterium
GATATGAAATGTATCCTAAGAATAAGAGTCTTCTTCCCGATAAGTTATTGGGTAGGAAGTACTTTAAAAAACCTTAGAATATAAAAATTTTGCCAGTTCAAGATCAGTAGGAGTGGTAATCTTAATATTTCTTTCAGAACCTTTTATTACCTTTACAGGAATTCCCAAATTTTCTAAAAGCATAGAATCATCAGTAATTCCTTGCCAATTTTTGGAATAAGCTTGTTCATGAGCCATAAAAATAAGTTCAAATTTAAATATTTGAGGTGTTTGAATAATCCATATCTGTTCTCTATTATGCGTCTTATTGACATATCCATTTTTATCCACTTCCTTTACTGTATCCTTTGCAGGAACACCTACAATTATAGCAGGATGCATTTCAGCTTCTTTTATAGCCCTTTCTATAAGGCTTGTCTCAACTAAAGGTCTTACTCCATCATGGATAACTACTATATCATTATTATCTATAATTTCCTTAGCAGCATAAAGCCCCATGCGTACAGAATCTTGTCTTCTCTTACCACCAGCAACTACTTTATACACCTTATTAAATCCATATTTATCAACAATATTCTTTTTACAAAAATTTATCTCATGCCCGGGAACTACAATAACTATATAATCTATTAAATTACACCTTTGAAAGACCTTTAAAGTAACAGCAAGTATAGGCATGTCTCCAAGAAGCAAAAATTGTTTTGGAGTATTTGCCCCCATCCTCAGGCCCATACCAGCAGCTGGAATTATCGCGAGCACCTTTCTATTCATCGGTTTCTGTATATCAGATATTTATACTTGTTTGAAGAAAAATATATTATTCACAAGGTCTTATATTATACCTTCAATAAAATGTTCTTGTATAATAAAAAAAATTTTCGTTAAAATTATAAAATATGCGATCTAATCCTAATAAAATAGAATCATTATATGAGATAACATTAGCTATTCATTCCAGTTTTGATCTAAAAAAATCTCTTTATAGAGTACTGGATATACTATCTAATAGGCTTGGTATGAACAGAGGATCAATAACCATATTAGATCCAGAGACTCAGGAAATACATATAGAGGTAGCCCACGGCATATCAACCAGAGAAAAGAATAGAGGTCATTATAAAATAGGAGAAGGTATCACAGGCAAAGTAGCAGAGACAGGACGCCCAATGGCAGTTCCTAATATAAATGAAGAACCTTTATTTTTAGACAGAACAGGAGCAAGGAAAAGAATAGATAAATCAAAGATATCTTTTATTTGTGTACCTATAAAGGATGGCACAAGAGTGATAGGAACGCTGAGTGTAGACAGGATATTTGATAGCACAGGTTCATTAGAAGAGGATGTTAGGTTACTCACTATAATAAGTAGTCTTATTGCCCAAAAAGTATCTATGCTGGAGAAAATAAATAAAGAAAGGGAATTATTAGAAAAAGAAAATATTAGATTAAGAAAAGAACTACATGAGCGATACAGTTTTAGCAATATCATTGGAAAAAGTAGAAAAATGCAGGAGGTATTTTACCTGATTACCCAAGTAGCAAAAAGTAATGCAACAGTGCTTCTTCTTGGCGAAAGTGGAACAGGGAAAGAGTTGGTAGCAAATGCGATTCACTATAACAGTCCTCGTGCTGATAAACCTTTTATAAAAGTAAATTGTGCTGCACTCCCTGCCAACCTTGTAGAAGCAGAACTTTTTGGATATGAAAAAGGCGCATTTACTGGAGCTGCAAAATCCAAAGAAGGAAAGTTTGAGCTTGCAAACAAAGGAACTATTTTCTTAGATGAGATAGGCTCTCTTGCCTTTGATGCTCAAGCAAAGCTTTTAAGGGTACTACAAGAAAAAGAGGTAGAAAGGCTTGGAGGCAAAACTCCTAAAAAAGTGGATGTCAGACTTATTGCTGCCACTAATAAGGATCTTGCAAAGGCAGTAGAAAAAAGGGAGTTTAGAGAAGATCTTTTTTATAGATTAAATGTATATCCAATATATCTTCCACCTTTAAGAGAAAGAGAAGCAGATATACTCTTACTTGCAAATTATTTCTTAGAAAAGTATTCAAAACAATATGGAAAGGATATAAGGAGAATATCAACTCCAGCAATAGATGCACTTATGCAATATCATTGGCCCGGAAATGTTAGAGAATTGGAAAATTGTATGGAAAGGGCTGTGCTACTTTGTGAAGACCAAGTAATAAGGACTTATCATCTTCCACCAACTCTTCAAACGGCAAAAGATACAAATACTTATCATACTATATCTTTACAAGAGGCAGTAGAAAACCTGGAGATAGAATTAATAACAGATGCCTTAAAAGAAACAAAAGGAAATATAAGAAAAGCAGCCAAATCCTTGCAAACAACAGAAAGAATCCTCGGATACAAGATTAAAAAATACAACTTAGAGCCAAAAAAATTTCGTTAGACTTTTTTGTTTCTTATATGATCTATTGCCCTCTTTAACCTATAAATAGTTCTCTCCTTTCCAAGGGCTATCATCATCTCAAATAAACCAGGACTTACTGTTTTACCTGTTAAAGAAACCCTTATAGTTTGAGCTATATCTTTTAATTTGATGTTATTATCCTTAAGAAATCTCTTGAGTGTATCTTCAAGGATTGATTCATCAAATATATTTAATCTTTCCAATCTATCTTTCAAGTCAACCAATAATTCCAACTTATCAAGTGTCATAAATTTATTATCAGCTCCTTTATCATAATCCACATCATCCTGAAAATAAAAGATACTCTTTTCTGCCATTTCTACTAATGTTTTACTTCTATTCTTCAATATGGGAACGAGTTTTATTGTGTCTGCTTCTGTAACCTCATCTATACCAAATTTTTTTATAAAAGGTATAACTTCCTTTGCCAAATATTTATCTGATGAGTTTCTTATATGCCACGCATTTAGATCTAAGAGTTTATCAGCATTGAATATACCTGCAGATTTTCCTACCCTATCCAAAGAAAACTTCTCTATTAGTTCAGAGACTGTAAACTTTTCCTGATCTCCATATGACCAACCCAATCTCGCAAGGGCATTTATGAGTGCTTGTGGAAGATATCCCATATCTCTGTATGAAAGTACAGGCATAGCACCATGCCTTTTACTTAATCTTGTCCTATCAGGCCCAAGAATAAGTGGCACATGGGCATACTTTGGCACTGATACGCCAAGAGCATTATATATAATGATCTGCTTTGGAGTATTATTTAAATGGTCATCTCCTCTTATTATATAGTTTATTTGCATATCTATATCATCCGCGACAACTGCCAAATGATATGTAGGGCTTCCATCAGATCTTTGTATAATAATATCATCCAATTCTCTAACATCTATATTAATAGCACCTCTAATTATATCCTTAAACTGTATCATACCTGTTAACGGAGCCTTAATTCTTACAACAGCTCCTGGTGCAGGACCTAATCCTAAATCTCTACATTTTCTGTCATACTTAGGCTTTTCACCTCTTGCCATAGCCTCTTTTTTCTTTCTTTCTAATTCATCTGTACTACAATGACAATAATATGCCTTACCTTCATTTATAAGTTTATCAACGATTGATTTATAATAATCAAACCTATGAGATTGGAAAATTGGTCCTTCATCCCAATCAAGTCCAAGCCATTTCAAGGCTTCTATAATATCTTTAACAAATTCTTTAGAAGATCTTTTTCTGTCTGTATCTTCTATCCTAAGGATAAATTTACCCTTATAATGCCTTGCAAAAAGCCAATTAAAAAGAGCAGTTCTTGCACCTCCTATATGCAAACGACCTGTTGGACTCGGAGGAAATCGAGTAATCACTTTTTCTTTCTCTTCCATATTATGACCCCTTTATAAAATTGTGTTAAAATCTAACATATAAAAAGATTATAAACAAGGATCAGACAATTATCTATATAAGAGAGTAAATAAATGAAAAAAATAGATGTAGTAACATATTCTGGTTACAAAGCAAATGAAAGACCATTGAGTTTCAAATTTAAAGGGAAAAAACTTAATGTATTAGAAATAATTAATAGATGGTATGGACAAGAACATGATTATTTTAAAATAAAGGCAAGTGATAATAGGATTTATATTCTGAAATGGCATAGGACCTTAGATTTCTGGAGTATTCAACAACTATAATTAAGTCCAATTTATAGGTTTTGCCTCAAGAGCACTTATTCGAGGATGCAATATTTCCTCTCTTAGCCTCAGCCAACTATAAGCAGGTTTTAGTCTCCTAAGTTTTCCATCTTTTGGGGGTTTGGAATGAATGGTATGTTCATATATTGCCTCTGCTATTCCTATATAAAAATCTGTGGCAGAATAAAGATATTGATTCTTAAACTTGTCCACATTTATATTCTCTTTATTAGCTATCTCTTCTATTTGCTCATCAAATATCTGAACTAAATAAAATTTAGACACCCCTCTTTCAGAATATTTATACATGGATCTTGACTCTGAACTAGAAACATATATCGTAGATATAAAATCAAGCCTCCTTAAAAGCTGTGCAGCAATAAGACCGGCTGTTCTTCTACCTCCTACACTATAATGACATCCATAATATTCAAATAGCTTGTTTTGTAATATCCTAGCTTCCTTGTCCCCATTTTCATATAAATTATGCTGTATGTATCTAAGCCATTTGGCAAGATCCTCAGCAGCATCTGCAATCGGCCAGTCTATTTTAACATGAAAATGAGTAAGACAATATCTATGTTTCTTCTTCACAGTAGGATCTTGCTGTATAAGAAGAGCATAATCTACATTTAATAATTTTTCTATAAAATCAAAAAAATGAGGACTATCAAAATATCTTATATTTAAATGAAATTTTTTGTATATAGTAAAATTAGCTAAATATTCCAAATTTTTCTTTATTACACTGTTTTCAGGAAAAAAACGTATATAATTTTTTAATTCAGATGGAATACTGCCTTCACAGAATATAACAAGGAATGTATTAAATAGCTCTGATTCTTTACCCATTTTTCTTGCCCTTGGTTTTAATTCAGTCTTAGTCAAAAATTCGTATGTTATATTATTTTTTTGGTAATTATAGAAAGAGTCTACAAGGGCAATTTTTATAAGATGTCTTTCCAATTCATCCCTTAAAAGTTCATATAAAGATCTTCTCACTTTTTCGTAATAACTTAACTTTTCCCTAAATCTCCACATAATTGTTATTCCTTCCATCCATAGATTCCAATTAGATCTACAAAACGACATCCACCCATATTTTCCTTTAACAATTCATCTCCCCTTTTTGTCACTTTTATCAAATCTTGAGAATATTTGTTTCCCACTGGGATTACTAATCTACCTTCATCTGCAAGTTGTTCAATAAGAGGCTTTGGAATATTTGGTGAACCAGCAGCAACTATAATAGCATCGAATGGTTGATATTCAGGCCATCCTAATGTTCCGTCCCCAGCCTTAAAAAATACATTTTTACAACCTAACTGTGCAATTATATTTTTTGCTCTATCTAAGAGCTCTATAATACGCTCAATTGTATATACTTCTTTTGATAATTCAGCGAGTATAGCAGTCTGATAGCCACTACCTGTACCTATTTCTAATGTCTTTTCATCCCCCTTTAATTCCAATGCCTCTGTCATAATAGCCACCATATATGGCTGAGAAATAGTTTGACCATAACCTATGGGTAAAGGATAATCATTGTATGCCTCATCTACCAGGTTTTCAGGTACAAACAAATGTCTGGGAATTTTTCTCATAACTTCTAAAACCCTATTATCGTGAATTCCCCTTTTTATAAGTTGATCCTTAACCATTTTTTCTCTTTTATCCATGAATGGATCTTTTTGCATAAAGCACCTCACTTATGTCCTTATAAAAACAATAAGTTGATAGTGAATATGAGTCAAGCTAAAATATCTAATAATCAAAATAAAAAGCATATGAAATCTTATGATATTATATAAGAAAAGGGCTATTACTTAATAAAATAAAAGAAGTGCTTGTAACCATATATAGATGCTTATACTTATAAAGGAGTTAAAGAATTTGTTTATTGCAAAAAATCTGATATTAAAAATTATATTAAGTGGTTATATCGTATAGATAATGAAAGCATCTTATTAGCTAAATATGACAGTGAAATGTAGGATTTTCATGCTTTTCTCATAACTGGCATGATAAAATATATGGAGATACAGGTGAAATACATGAACTTGTAGTTATAAAAAAATGGCAAGGAATAGGTACTTCTCTGGTAAAAAGGGGTATTGAAATTATGTCTCAAAAACATTCCATTTCTGGATTATGGGTTGGAAAAAATAATGAAATAGCAAAAAGATTTTATGAAAATCTGGAATTTATGTATATAAGTAAAAAGGGGAAATGGAATATCTCCTACTATGAAAATCATGAAAATATTTATGCTATAAAAAGTAATCCAAAATTTATTACAGGCACACACTTGGACGCTGTTCCATCTTGGGGACATCCTTATGCATTTAGACCAAAACAATATAACAACAAGATTTGGGGAAAAGGTGCGGTAGATACAAAAGGACAAATAGCCCCTTTTCTTTGGGCAATGAAAGACGGTAATAACTTCTTTATGATATTCTTTAGAGATGAAGAGGAAAGAGGTATCGGCTCAAAGCATTTTGATATTACAAGCACTCTCAATATAAAAGGAGCTATAATTCGTGAAACTGCTTCCCTAAAAATGTGCATCTCACAAGCTGGTTCTATTGAGATAGAAATTGAGATAGAAATAATAATAAAAGGAAAAGCGGTTCATAGTACAACAGTAAAGGCAGGAGAAAATACAATAAAGAAATTTTTTATCTTTTTTAATAAACTTAACTCACTTTCTTCAATTATACAAAGTGACCTTTTTTTCCATTATTTTGATATAAATTTAGCATACATAAAGGGCAGAATATATATACAAACAGTATCAGAACTATGCATTGCTAAAATAGGGTCTATGCTTATAGATATACAAACAATAACAAAATATATGCATGATATTGAATATAGAATAATTGAAAAAAGTGATTTTTGAAGTATATCTCAAGATAAAGAAGTAGTGAAATATATAAAATATATATATGAAAAAGTTTTAGGCATACCAACTCAATTTAGCGGTATGCCTGCATGGACAGATACATCAAATCTTCAGCAAAAAAGTATGCCTACTGTTATATTTGGAGCAGGATACCTATGCTGTGCTCATATACCTTATAAATATATAGATATATAAGATATGTATAAACTTTTCCTTATTATTGAAAAACTTGTAGAATAGATGATATAGTAACAAAAATTTCTGAGGTCATTATTTATGGATATATTATGGGCACCATGGAGAATAGAATATATATTATCTGAAAAAGAAAAACATTGTATATTCTGTCCCGGAGAAGATAGGAGTAAAGACAGAGAAAGATTAATATTATATATAGGCCCATTAAGTATAGTACTTATGAACAAATTCCCATATAATAATGGACATCTTTTAGTAGCACCTAAAAGACATATAGCTGATATTAACTCTTTGACAGATGAAGAGGTAAGAGAAGTTTTTTATATGATCAAACAGTCAACCAATATAATAAAAGATCTTATGAAACCAGAGGGATTTAATATAGGATTAAATATGGGTAAAGTAGCTGGTGCAGGAATAGAAGAACATCTGCACTTTCATATAGTTCCAAGATGGAATGGAGACACTAATTTTATGACTGTTTTAGGAGAAATAAGGGTTATTCCAGAACATATAAAACATACATATGACAAACTTTTTCCCTATTTTAGGGAAATTAACCTTAATAAAACAAAATAGG
>CAZMNC010000062.1:0-4450 GCA_964567535.1 uncultured Desulfobacterales bacterium
ATAAAAACAAATAAAGAATATAGGGCTGCTTTAAAAGAAATTGATGAGCTTGGAGAGGAAAAGGGCAAGCTTGAAGATAGGTTATTAGAAATAATGGAAGAAATTGAGGCTGCGGAGCAGAAATGCCAAACTATTGAGGATAAAATAAAAAAGCAAGAAAAGGTGCTGGAAAAAGAAAAACAAGAGATATTGAGAGAGGAAAAATATTTAGCTAAGGAGATTGATAAGTTACAAAAACAGAGGGAAAAATTATGCAAGCAAATAGAAGGTATGGATGAGACTTTACTGCAAAAATATAATTTTTTGCGATTAAAAAAAGGAGGTATTGCTATAAGTCCTGTTATAAAGGGAGTCTGTCAAACATGTCATTTAGGTATTCCTCCGCAAAAATTTAATGAGCTTATTAAGGGTGAAGATCTTATGATATGTCCCCATTGTATGAGAATAATATATTGGGGAGATGATGAACGCTATCAAGCCAAAAAAGAGGATATATAATATAGCTATACTGGAGTGGAACAGATGGCCGCTTTCTCACATATAGTGTGGGAGAGAGGAAAGTCCGGGCTCCATAGGGCAGGGTGCTGGGTAACGCCCAGGCCTGGTGACAGGCGGATAGTGCCACAGAAAGGAGACCGCCAGATAGCATTGATATCTGGTAAGGGAGAAAGGGTGGGGTAAGAGCTCACCAGTCCCGTTGGTGACAGCGGGAGCTTGGTAAACCCCACCTGGAGCAAGACCAAATAGGGGAGCAGTAGAGGGTTGCCCGCCCGAGCTCCTGGGTAGGTCGCTGGAGCTTGATGGTAACATCAAGCCCAGATGAATGGCCATCGCCCCATGAGGGGAACAGAACCCGGCTTATGGGCTACTCCAGTATAGCTTGGAGGTTATAATATGTTTATTATTAGTAATTTTTTGATAGCAATCGCAAAAATACTTGATATAGCTTTGTCTATTTATATGTGGATTATAATAATTAGGGCATTAATTTCATGGGTAAATCCTGATCCTTATAATTCCATAGTCAGGTTTTTAGATTCTGTAACAGAACCTGTTCTATATCAAATTAGGAAAAGATTGCCTATAGTAATTGGAGGAATTGATTTTTCTCCAATTGTAGCTATACTGGCTATTATCTTTCTTCAAACTTTTGCTGTTCAGACGCTCATGCAGATTGCTCTTAGATTAAGATAGAACTAATGGGTAAAATTAAAGTAAAAGTTGTTCCAAAATCTTCTAAACCACAAATATTAAGATGTAAAGATTGTATAAAGATAAAGGTTAACTCTCCTCCTACAAATGGCAAAGCTAATAAAGAATTGATGGAATTGCTTTCTAAAAAACTTCACGTTCCTAAAAGTAAAATAAAAATATTATATGGCTTTTCCGCACGTGAAAAATATATTCAAATAGATGGTATCGAAACAGATCAAATATTGAAAAAGTTATTTTATAATTAAAATTTCCAAAAGTTATCTATTTCATCATTTTTAATATCCCATTTACTATGATGGGGAGGTAATGTTTCCTCTATCATAAATTCAGGAATTCTATCATTTGCGTTTGTAAAACCAGCAGCAATATTGAACTCTTTCTCTTTTTTAAGAATTTCTTTACCTATAGCGTTTGTATCTTCAGTATTCCATGAACTACCAAGTACTGCATTGCATGTATCTATTACACCTTCAAATCCAGATGGAATATCAAGTATCGCAAATGCTATAAAAAGACAGTAGCCGGTAGAATCTAAAAATGCAGTTGTTATTTGGAAATTTCTGGAAAGCTCTATTTTATCTTTAGGATCTAAAGGATTTGATTTGCCTCCTACAGATAATATTTCAGTTGCAATAGTATAGCCACTTGTATGATCTGCTCCCATGGTACTGGTAGCATAGGTTACTCCCACACCTTTTGCAGCACGTGGTTCATATGCAGGCATTCCTTGACCTTTTACAGTAGGAATTCTCAAAACCCCAAATGCTTTTCCAGTAAATTCTGCTCCCTGACCCAAAATATGCCCAAGATGAGAACCCTTTCCTATTTCTTCTATGAGCTCTATAGCTTTGTTACTATCTCCAAACTTTGCAATACCGGCTTCCATGGCTACTCCTAAAGTAACTCCTGCTTCAATAGTATCTATACCTAAATCATTACATATTTTTATAAGTCTACCTGTTACGTCTAAATCATCTATTCCACAATTAGGGCCAAATGCCCATATGGACTCATATTCTTGGCATGAGACCATCTCTGTGCCATCCATATTATACCATGTATTAGAACATTGAATTATACATCCTGGACTACATGCGTGGTTATAAATCTCTTTGCCTGTCCTTTTCTTTGTTTCCTCAAATATTTTTTCTCCTGATATATTAAAGACATTTTTAAACTTGCCAGATGAAAAATTCCTTATAGGTAATGCTCCAGCATTATTTACAATATTCATTAAAACTGCTGTTCCGTATGTGTTTAAAGCGCCTTTAGGTTTAGTTATTTCATGATTTTGAAGGGCATTAATAAGCTTTTTTCTGCCTTTTTCAAACATATCTTTATCTATTATTTCTATACCTGAACTTCCTTTATCGTCTAGTACAATAGCTTTAAGTCCTTTTGAACCCATTACTGCACCAAGTCCACCTCTTCCTGCATATCGGCTTGCTTTATTATTAATATCACTAAAACATACCCCTGCTATTGCCATTTTCATTTCTCCAGCAGGACCTATACAGCATATTCCAACGTTTCCATATTTACTATTTAATATCTTCATTGTCTCATAGGCACCTTTCATACGGAGATAGTTAGCATGTAAAAGCTTTGCAGTGTCTTTTTTTATCTCTAAAATATAAGTAGTATTTTCTTCTTGAGGTTTACCCTCAATTATAACAGCTTTGATTCCTAATCTGGCCAACTGTTGGCTAAATTTTGTTCCAGCATTAGATTCTTTTATACCACCTGTAAGAGGGGATTTCCCTCCCACAGATATTCTTGAACTTGTAGGAGTAGAAGTACCAGTAACTATTCCTGGAGCAAAAATGATTTTATTTTTTGCACCTAAAGGATGACATAAAGGATCAACTTCATCATAAATTATAGAAGATGTAAGCCATCTTCCTCCCATAAACTTATATTTTTGTGGGATATCTTCAAAATCTGCAGTTAATTTTTCCATATTTACACGAAGTAACTTTGCCATTTTTAACTCCTTTATAAAATCTTTATTTCTGCCATATATCAGAAGGAGAAATGATTTTCAAGATATAAAAAGGTGTTGACATATAAAGCCCCTTTTTGTTAAAGGGTTTATGGGCTTATACAGGAGACAATAAATATTCAAAATAAACTAAAATAAAAGGAGGTATGAGATGGAGGGAGAAAAAATTGGGTTAAAAAGCTGTTTGGTTCTATTAGTGACATTTGTTTTTATTTTTAGTTTTTCAGCTATGTCAATGGCAGGCGGGCTTTATGACTATTTTTTGAACTTTAATAAATATGGTAAGCCCAAAAGAAAGCTCAGGGGAAATATGACTGAGGTATATAATGTGCTTCCTGAAAAGGCTACTAATCCATTAGAGATTTTTACAAAAAGTGTATGGTATGGAAGATTACGTCTTAACTATTTCAAATGGTTGTGGGATGAAGGCAGATACTATGGTAAGGCTTGGGATTATCAGACAAATAATTGGACAGGGAAAGGCTGGCATGACAGGATAGATCCTACAGGATTTGGCCTTGGAGGTAGTATTATATATAAGACTGCTCCATACTATGGTTTTAGTGGAACAGTGGCATTTTATGGGGTCCATGATCTTGGAGTTTTGGATGAAGATGATGCAATATATGGTAAATCAGGCAAAGATACTTTTTCCAGATATGATGTGATGGAACATGGAGATTGGGGAATGGCGGTTGTTGCACAGGCATATTTAGAATATAAATACAGAAAATCAGATATTCGAATCGGTAGAATGATTGTGGAATGCCCTTTTGTGAAATCTAATGATACAAAAATGATACCTAATACCATGCAGGGGATCCATTTTGTTACTAAAGAGCTTCCTCATACCAAATTGCAGGTTATGTATTTTAACAGACAGAAATTAAGAGATCATACAAAATTTCATGATGTGATCACTGTTAATGTTGATGGCACATCACCTTTTGCAGGATGGGATAATCAAGATGATTCTGCTAAACATAAAGGTCTGAGTTATCAGAATATGGAAACATATGGAATGCATACCAGAAATAGATTAGTTATATTTGGTATTACTAACAAAGGAAGTATTCCACGGTTAAAACAGTTAAAATTAGATTTATGGAATGCATGGGTGCCTGATCTATTTGATACATTTCTTGGGGAGGCAAATTATACTATTCCTATCAGATGTGGATGGAAGCTTGTTCCTGGGTTCAGATTCATGCATCAATTCGATGATGAAGCAGG
>CAZMNC010000063.1:0-3839 GCA_964567535.1 uncultured Desulfobacterales bacterium
AGATTTATGAGGCTTTTGCAATTGTGGCAGATGGCATACAAGGCCTTATCTGATAAAAGAAACGTAAAGGATTTTCTGTATGCAGCATATTTCAGGTATATGTTAAACAGAGATTTTAGCGAGGACAGGATAAATAGAATAAGTGATAAAGAGAAAAAAGAAGAAATGAAGGTTATGAAATCACAAATAGAAGAAAAAATAGGCAGGTACTTTTCTGCAGATATAGAACTTGGGGATCGTATCAAAAATTTAGGATTACCAATATTATTGGCCCTTATGAGAACAAGGAGGTAGATATGGGGTTAGTGATTAAGGCTAAGGATGGAAATATAAAATTAAGTGATGATTTAGAGGGGATGCGTAAGGCATTACTTATAGATGCTCAAGAATTAGCTCGGAAATTAGAGCAAAAAGAAGATAAGAAAAAAGGAAGAGGTAAGATAGAATTGAAACCAACAAAGTTAAGGCAGTATTATCAGGCAATAGTACATATATATGAGCAAATGAAAGAAAAAGAACAAAAGGATAATTTATGGATACAGTTTTATATATTAAAAGCAAAGGTTAGGTATGATTATGGAAGAGAGATGGTAACGGAGTTGTTTGAAGACTTTATTACATCTGCTGTTGAGAATGTAAAAACAAAGGAAGATTTAGAGAAGTTTAAATTGTTTTTTGAGGCTGTTGTTGGATTTTTCCCAAAATCAACATCTAGTTAAGGAGGTGGAAAATGGCGATAAAGTATCTTAAGTTTAAGGGGTATATTCGGACAAAGACAGGCTTAAAGATTGGTGGAAGCAAGGATAATGTGAACATAGGCGGGATAGACAATATTGTAATTAGGAATCCCAAGGATAATATGCCCTATATCCCGGGTTCTTCTATCAAAGGCAAGATGCGTTTTCTAATGGAATGGGCAAAAGGTAAAGTAAATGGAAGCAGCGTTCATACATGTGATGATTCTAATTGTGAAGTTTGTGGGCTTTTTGGCACAACCAAATCAAAAGGTGAAGAATCACGGCCTACGCGCCTTATAGTAAGAGATGCCATGTTAAAGGACGAAATTGTAGAAAAGGCAAAAAGAGGCGAATTAAATTTAACCGAAGAAAAAATAGAAAATTCAATTAATCGTTTGGAAGGAAAAGCGGCAAATCCTCGCACGATGGAGAGAGTTGTGCCGGGTATTGATTTTAAGTTTGAGGCAGTGATAAGGCTTTTTGATAATGATAATAATGATGTTGATAAATGGAAAAATCTTCTGATAGGGGCCATGAAATTGCTTCAGAAGGACTATTTAGGTGGTAGTGGGTCTCGTGGTTATGGCAAGGTTATTTTTGTTGATATGGAAGGAAAAGAAAATGCCATAACTATTAATGGAGAGCCATATGCATTAAACTAAATCGTATGAGGTGATAAATGTGGTATAAAGTAAAGATAAAACCTTTGTCTTCAATATTATCGGATCTGAGTTCCGATATACTTTGGGGGCATTTGATGTGGGCAATCAGATATGTCATTTCAGAAGATAAATTAAAACAGGTTATAGATGATACAAAGGAGGGAAATGGGCTGTTTTGTTCATCTCTTTTCCCTATATTTGATGGTAGGGAGTTTTTTCCTGCATTGAAATTACCTGCTCCAAAGGAAAAAGCGGAAAAACATAATATAGAAGTTAAGGAATTAAAAAAGATACGTTTTGTTCCACAGGATATAATCATTGATATGAAAGATAGTTTTAGTTTAGATAAGTACTTTAATTTGCTTATAGGAGAATTAAAAAGCGGATTGCCTACTATGTTTCATCAAGAAGTTAGGATGCGTAATGTAATAAATCGGCGTTCTAATACAGTACAGAAAGGGGGATTGTTTTCTACAAGGCCAATGGCCTTTGTTGGGGATATGTTGTATTTTTTCATCCATTGGCCTTATGAGGAAAAAGATCTTTATTCTATTTTGGAGTTTTTGTCTTCTTCAGGATATGGAGCAGATAAAAGTGTTGGCCTTGGGCATATAGAAATAGATTTAAATAAAGATGTAGAAAAACTAGCAGAGGATTTTTTTGATGTGGATGGGGCTAATGCATTTATTGGACTTTCCTTAGGAATAGTTGAAGAAAGTGAAGTGGATCTTTCAAGGAGTTTTTATAAGATAAAGAGCAAGATCGGGCGTTTAGGAGAGGCTTTTGCAAATATAGAACCTTATTATAAGAGGCCTTTGTGGTTTATGGAAGAAGGTTCTATTTTGTGTATAAAAGAAAGAAAAAAGGTTTATGGAAAACTGGAAGAAAATGTCCATCCAAACAGGGATATAGTCCATTATGGGATTACAGTTCCTTACAAAATTAAAATGGAGGAATTTTGATTATGGTAGAAAGTTTGCGATTAGAAATGAATTTTTTATCACCCATTCATATAGGGAGTAATAATACAGCGTTACCTTATGAATATTATATGGATAGAAATGTAGTATACTTACTTGATTTAAATAAACTTCTTTCTATATCTAAGATTGCGGATTTCTTTAAACAAAATATATTTAACCAGTTAGAAGAAAAAAGTTCTCTGGCTAGTTTAAATTCCAAAACAAATATCCTGTATAAGCAATTAGCAGAGAAAAATAAGTTGGAAATATTTTCAGTAGATTCTATAAAGATAACAGATACAGTCCTTCGTTATTTATCTGATGCCACCTCGCGAGAACGGCAAGGGAAGGAATCTTTACGGCAGATTATTTTATTCCCAAGGAATCCATTTCCTTATATCCCCGGAAGTTCTATAAAAGGCGCTATTAGAACTGGTTTTTTAGATTTTCTCGCAGAGCATGATAAGAATTGTGGCCATTTTGATAAGAAAGCGCAGAAGTTAGAGCATTGCCTTTTGGGGGGGCTCAGTGAGAAAGGGAAAGGAGAAGCCACTGCACTTTTTTATAAAACCTATTTTCAGTATATATTTGTTGAAGATGTTTCTGTGAAAGGGAAAACAAGTATAGTGAGGGTTGGAAATCATTCTATGACTAAAAGGAATAGAAGTTCTATTGAAACCAATAGGGAAGTCATCTTTAGCAAAAATCGTGATGATCTCATACAATTAAATGTGAATATAGATGTTCAACGTTGCAAAAAATCTGCGGGAAAGGATATGGATTTTAAAAAAATATTGAGGGGAGCAAGTTCTTCCTATGTTAGAAAAATGGAAGAAGATTTGAACAGAATCAAAAAGTCAGTTTTAAATAATAAGGATGAGATAGTATCTTTCTATGAGAATATAATAAATGAGGTGAATACTAGTTCAGAATTGTATTTATTAAGGTTAGGATGGGGGAGTGGATATAACTCAGTGACGATAAAAAAATATCGCAGAATTAAAGGTAAACCTGCTCAATTCCCTATAAAGGGTAAACCCGGACAAGGATGGGGTTATTCTATCAATTTAGCAGAGAGGAGGTGGCCATTAGGATGGGTGATGTTAAGAATCTTATAATAATAACGATTGGAGGTTCTATAGATCCCGTTATTGACATGTTGAATGAAAAAGCAACGAAAGATGATTTTGTTTTATTTGTGGGTTCAGATTTGAAAGATGATGTTAATTCAACTTATCGTTGGGTTGAACATAAAGTCCCGGAGAAATATAGAAAAAATTATTCTGAAGGCAGTATATTGGATATATCTGGATATGGGGGGAAATATGAAGTTTTAAGAGTAAATCCGGATAAGTTAGATGATATCTATCAAAAGGTCAGGGATAGTTATTTGAGAATTAGAAATGATATTTCGGGCAAAGTTTTGGCTAACTTTAGTGCTGGGACTAAAATGATGTCCTCGGCATTGGTCTTATTAT
>CAZMNC010000064.1:0-26097 GCA_964567535.1 uncultured Desulfobacterales bacterium
AAGAGTGCATGCCGTGATTGCCAATTGCGTTCTAATTGTTTGCGCAATCCCAATACAGTATATTGTAGAACCAGTCTTCGCCAATATTCGCTCATGCAAGAAGATGGACAGGTTTACACTAAGAGGCAAAATCAAGGTAAACATCCAATGGATGCTATATTGTCTGGTTCACAATATTGAAAAGATCATGAACTTTGGAAGAAGCTATGCGATGTCCACAGGATGATATAAGATAAAGAGATTATCTTAGAAAAATATTTTTTCGACAGTTTCGTTATGTGTAAATAGAAAGTACTTCTCATTTCCACTTTACTAAGCATAGTCGAGATATAGCGGCAAAACAATGTGTGGAATATAAAAAAGGATAATAATGGTAGAGTTAGATGTAATTAAAATAAGCAAAAAAGCTTTTGCTCGTTTAGCTGTAATGGATTATGAAAAGGATGAAGGCAGTTCTCCAGAGCAACTTATATTTCCTAACAAATTCCAAGCAAAGGTAAATGTAAAAAGAATTTCGGAACAGGAACTTCGTCTTTTATTTGTTGAGGAGTTTAAAAAAGAGTATTCTGGCTTGTTTTATTCTATCGAAACACCAACAAAAGAAAAGTATAAATTCGGTAAATCTTATGAAGACATAAAAGCAGATAATAACGGACAATCTGCATTACTTGATATGTGTGTATTCAATAGAAATGAAAATAAATATGAACGAATATTAAGCATTGAGTTTAAACATAAAAACGCATCAATAAAAAGTATAGGTAAAGATATACTTAAATTAATGAACGAACAACAAAACGGGGCATTTACAATCCTGTTGGAAAATACGAATAAAGGAACATTTTGCAATAGCAGTAAAACTGGAATTTTTGATAAGCTTTGTAAATTGTTTACTGATTTTAAAGACTATTCAATGAATTGGAATAATGATAAAACTATAGATCTGATAATACTTTCATTAAAACAAAAAATATTGATACACCGTAAAATAAACAAAACCGATTTTAATAATTTGAAAAAGATATTTTATATTCAAAGTGGTTGTGGAGACATTACAAAAATTAACGGTAATGGTTGGAAAATTGAAAATATGAAAAGTACTGTAACAGACTTTGTGTCATTCTTGGACTGTTGTAGAGATATGAATAATGTTGGAGAAATCACATAACAAGTCATTGCGCTTGACTTTTTTACTCTGTCATGGTTTTTGCAATTTTGTGGAAGTGGGATATAATAGGTATTAGAGCAAAAAGCTATGCCAGAGTTCAAAGCAAGTGTCCCTTGTATCTGTCTGTATATATTGAAGAGCCTCTTTTAACCTTCTTAATGGTCTATTTAAGAAGGTTTCAGCACAAACATCTTTTACAATATCAACCTTCACTTTTCCATTTTTCTCTTTCCTTCATCCTGCCTCCAAAATAGCTCTCATCTGCTTCTATCTCCCCTTCAGTAGATCATCCCTGGATGAAAATTTGCAAAGCCTCTTTAACTCCTTTGATGTCCCAACACTGGCACTGCAAGGTCAAATAATTTGATTGCTAATATGTGTACTGCTCCCCTTCCTAATACCTCTTGCACCTTCAACACTTGTAACTGTTTTGCAGTTTACTTACTAAATCCACCGCTCCCACAATAAATACATTCCTTAAATTCCTTTAATAAAATCCCATACCTCCTTAAAAGCTCCTCAGCCTTGCCTTTATCATTTATTGCTTCTGCTAACTTTATCAGTTCTATCTCCCACCTTCTATAACTGGTCCTTCTTTATGATTATATTAGAGGTGGATTATATTGAGTAATTACCATAAAAATATTTGTTTTTATTATGGAAAAGTTCTGAATCTGTTAAGATCAACTCATATTCAAAATAAATATATTCTTTACTATACTAGGGATTATATATATTTCACTGTCTGAAACAGTACAATTCAGGATCAGTTCTGCTTTTATGAGCCATATTTTACTATTTTAATATTAAAAAAATTGCATACAAAAGGGCCAATTATATTCTGCACCACGCTATAAATAATAGCAGGCAAAGCAGATATTGGCCCCCATTGTGAAAGCGCAAGAACTGTAGCAAGACCCGAATTTTGCATAGCTGTTTCTATTGAGATGGTGACACTGTTGAAATTATTTAGCCTAAAAAGTTTTGCTATACTGAATCCTAAAACATAGCCTATCATAAGATGAACTATTGATCCTAAGACAAGCAGCAGCACCTGGATGATGCCAAGATGAAGTATCTTTAAACGGCCTGCTGCTACAACATACCCAATAATAATCACTACACTGATTGTTGAATAAATAGGAAAAAATGATTTTATCTTTTTTATCTTATCAGGGAAATATGTATTTATTATAAGCCCTATAAGAACAGGCAAAAGGGTTACTTCAATCATATCTATAAAGAGTTTTAATATATCTACATGAATAAATTTTCCTGCCAAAACCCTTGTGATAAAAGGTGTTAAAAATGGTGCAAGAAATGTGTTAATTGCTGACAAACAAATGGATAAGGCCACATTTGCTTGGGCAAGGAAGTTATATACATTTGAAACAACTCCTGTGGGACAAGAGCCTGTCAAAATTTGGCCAGCAATATATTCTGATGAAAATATCTTTGAAACTTTAAAAAATATAATACCAACAAAAAGACCAGCTATTGGCATTATAGAATATTGTGAGATTAGACCTAAAATGACTAAAAAAGGTCTTTTAAATACTTCTCTAAAATTAGAGATGCTTAAGGTTAATCCCATTGCAAGGATAACAGAACCAAGCATAGGTTTAATTACACACTTAAAAGAAAGTAGTGTTAAAGGAGAAAAAAGAGCAATAGGAATAATTATTAATGTCCATAACCATAGAAGATTAGAAAAACCATTTATTATTTTCAAATTCACGTGATACTAATCCTTAAGCCTATTATGTCAAGAATTGATTTTTTTCCAAAAGTGAATAATTTTATTTTTAATTTCATTAATTTTTTTATCTTTTACTAATAAAGAGCTTTCCTGAAGAGAAAGGCGATGAATAGTATATCTTATTTCGAGATAGGCATTTTTAAGAAATTCAGCTTCTTTTTTTTCTATTAGATTAAGCCTTATAAGCTCATTAAGAAAGTGTATGTGGGATGTCCATTTAAGAAGTTCTGGATATAGATGAGCATTTAAAAGAACCATGTATTGAATAAAAAATTCAATATCTATAATACCACCTGGATCATATTTTAGATGAAAAAATTCAGGAATTTTTTTTGACAATTGGGTTATTATTTTATTTCGCATATCCAATATTTCCTTAAGCAGCTTATTTTTATCCCTTTTTCTTGAAAGAACCGTATATCTTGTCTTTAGAAATTCATTCATCAAGTTTTTATCTCCACATATAGGTCTTGCCCTTAAAAGAGCTTGATGTTCCCATGTCCATGCTCTTTCTTCCTGATATTCCCTAAATGCATTAATACTTACTGCTAAAATTCCTGAACTTCCATCTGGTCTTAGTCTTGTATCAACTTCGTACGCCTTTCCCATCATAGTATAAGTGGTGAGTATATAAATTATATTTTGAGCTACTTTTATATAAAAATCATTTTTATCTCCAGCGTGAAGAAAAACTATATCTAAATCAGAATTATATCCTAATTCTCTACCACCTAACTTGCCATATCCTATGATACAAAAACCTGTTCCTACAGAAATATTTTTTATTTTTAACTTCTTTAATGAATGACTCCATGCCAATTTCATAGTAGCATCTAAAAGAACTTCTGCTATTTCTGTGAGGTAAGTGCTTACTTCCGTAACAGAAATAGCACCTGTTATATCTGCTGCTGCGACTCTAAGAGTATTTGTCTGTCTAAAAAGGCACATTTGAATCATCTGAGATTCCAAATCATCAGGATTTATATTATTTAATCTATTTTGCATTTCTTGCTCTAATTCATTCCTTGTAGGAGGAGTATAAAGATTCCTCGGATCAATAAGTTCATCTAAAAGAGCAGGATTTTTTGCTACAAAAGAAATTATCCAGGAGCTTTCCTCTGCAAACTTCATAAGATGATCAATTACTTGAGGATTTTCCACCATAAGAGAAAGATAGTTAGTTCTACTTTGTATCTTTTTTATAAGCTCTATTAATCTGTTAAGTACTATTATAGGATCTTTTTTATATAGTGCCTTTTTTAATATTATCGGAAAAAGCTTACTTAAAAAATTTCTTCCTTTAGCTCCTAAATTCCGAGTTAAAGGAGAGTCCTTAAAGTCAGCGATTATATTTGATATCTCTTCAGCTTTATCAATACCAGCTGATATAAGAGTTTTTTTTCTAATATTATTATCTTCTGTTTCCCATGCAAAAAAAAATACATCTTTTTTTTCAGTTTTTTTATCTCTGGGAGCTAAAAGTTGGTCAAAGTATAAATGTACAGAAGAAGTATAGTCCATTAAACATTCATAAAATTTTTTCCAATTGGAAAAACCCATTGATATAGCAAGTCTTAATCTATCTATATGAAATTTAGGTAGTTTATGAGTTTGCAGGTCGTTATATTCTTGAAGCCTATTTTCTAACTTTCTTAAAAAGATATATGCTTCTAAAAGGGTATCACATACATTTGCAGGAAGATATGATTTAGTTTTTAAGATATTTATGGCATTTAGTAGATGTGGAGTTTGAAGTTCTTGATCTATACCTCCTCTTATAAGTTGAAATACTTGTACAAAAAATTCTATTTCCCTTATTCCACCCGGCCCCATTTTTATATCGTCTAATATACTTGTATGTTTTATTTCACTCATTATCCTTAGTTTCATTTCTCTTAAAGATTCGAATGTAGTAAAATCAAGATACTTTCTATAAACAAATGGATTTAATCTGTTTAATAGTTTTTCTCCTTCATTTTTATCTCCTGCTGCAATTCTTGCTTTTATTAAGGCATATCTTTCCCATTCTCTTCCATGAATCTGGTAATATTCTTCTATGGCATCAAAATTCATTACAATTGGTCCACTTTTTCCAAAAGGCCTAAGTCTTGTATCTACCCTAAATACAAATCCCTCAGATGTATATTCACTAAGGATAGCGATTATATTTCTGCATATATATGAAAAAAATTCATCATTACTTATAGATCTATGTTTTGTAAAACCCGTTTCTGGATATGCAAACATAATATCTATATCAGAAGAAAAATTAAGTTCTTTTCCTCCCAGCTTACCTAAGGCTATTACCACCAGCTTTTGAGGGCATTTACTTTTAAATCCAATAGGAATACCAAATTTTTTGGAATACAAAGAATAAAAAATCTCGATACTTTTATTAATGCATACATCTGCAAAACATGAAAGTTCATACATTATTTCATGTATATTTCCAATTTCTAATAGATCCCTCCACGCAATACGTATCATTTCTTTTGTTCTTATAAATCTTAATTTTTTTGCTAATTCCAATTTATCTTCTTCATTTTCAAGAATTTTATTAAGTTTTGCAGCATAAGTATTTTTATTATATGTCTCTCTTATATCTTTTAATATATCCACTAAGATAGAAGGATTTTTTATAATATTTTTTGAAATAAAATCACTAAGTATAAAAACTTTTTTTAAATTTTTTATTAGTTCATTATCTAAAGGCAGATCTATTTTTTTCTCTCTTGCAGAACTAACAAAGGCATGGTATTTATTTTCTACTTCTTCCAATAGCTCTTTTGGTAAATCCATCATTAAGAAGTTATTATTTGAAAATTTTAGAATATTAATATACGATTTTTAAGAATCTTTCATAAATTATATGCTTATGTCAATAAAAAAAGGTGATATATTAGAAGTCGAAGTAGAAAAAATGGTGGCTGGCGGCTTGGGAATATCACGATCAAATGGATACGTTATATTTGTGAAAGGGGGTGTTCCTGGAGATAAAGTTAAAGTTAAAGTATATAAGAAAAAAAAGGATTATGCTGAAGCAAAGGTTATTGAAGTAATAACACCATCTTTATATAGAACAGAGCCGTTATGTCCATATTATGGATATTGTGGTGGATGTCAGTGGCAACATATAAGATACGATGCCCAGCTTATTTACAAAAGAGAGCTTGTAGAGGAAGCAATGAATCGAATAGGGGGGCTAAAAAATGTCCCTATATTGCAAACTATACCTTCTCCAAAATTATTAGAATATAGAAATAAAATGGAATTTACTTTTTCTAATCGTCCATGGCTTATGCCATCTCAGTTAAATGAAACCAAAAAACCCGATTTTGCATTAGGTCTTCATATTCCAGGCTCTTTTAATAAAGTAATTGATATAAAGTCATGTTTTCTTCAGCCTGATAAAGGAAATCTTATATTGGAGATAGTAAGGGGATATGTTAAAAAAACCGGCATACCTGTTTATAATATGAAAACCCACGAAGGATTTTGGAGATTTTTAACATTAAAAAATTCCAGTAAATTCGGGGAGTGGATGGTAAATATTATAACCGCTGATGATGCTCCACAGGTTATTACTCCTCTTGCAGAAGAAATTTTAAGCAGATTGAGTAATATAAGAACAGTAGTAAATAATATAAGTAAAAAAAAGGCTGCTGTTGCTATTGGAGATAAAGAATTAATAATTATTGGTGATGGATATATTGAGGATATGATAGGCGAATTTAAATTTAGGATATCTGCAAATTCTTTTTTTCAAACAAATCCAAAAGGGGCAGAAAATCTATATAACAAGGTAAGAGAATATGCTGAATTAACAGGTGAGGAGATAGTATTAGACCTGTATAGTGGAACTGGTACAATCCCTATCTTTCTATCAGGGGAAGCAAAAAAGATATTAGGAATTGAAATAAATAGAGATGCTATTATAGATGCGAGAAAAAATTGTGAAATAAATGGGATAGTAAACTGTGAATTTTATATAGGGGATATAAAAGACATTATTTCAGAAATAGACATTAATCCAGATGTCGTGATCATAGACCCTCCAAGACCAGGTATGCATAAAGATGTTGTAAGGAAGGTAATGGAAGTATCTGCCAAAAGAATAGTATATGTATCATGCAATCCAGCAACAATGGCAAGAGATCTAAATTATTTGTCTGAACAATATGAAATAAAAGAAATACAACCAGTTGATATGTTTCCTTGTACACATCATATAGAAGCTGTTGCCAAATGTGTAAAAAAATAAATAGGGGTGAAGGCATGAGTAAAAGAATTAAAAATCAGATACTCAGAGCATTAAAAAAGCAAAAAATGAGCTTCTGGGAACTTATAAATTACCAAGATTCTCATATAGTAGAATTTATAAAAAATTTACAAGATTTAATAAAAGATGGAATCATTAAAAATGAAAATGGACATTTTTTATTATTAAAGGAAATTTCTATTAAAGAAAAACAACCAGTTATATGTACTTATTGTAACATGGGAGTAGAAATAAAAGGTTACTTTAAGGACATTTTTTATAGGTTTTTAGAAATAACAGAAAATAGACCTCTTCCTATAAGTGATTTTGATCAGGGTTTTGTTAGGCCCAGGGATACTATTGCCAGGTTAGCTTTTATATATGAAAGAGGAGATCTTGAAGATCAAGATATATTTATTCTTGGAGATGATGATCTTTTAAGTATTGCTATAGGGCTTACTGGAATGGCAAAAAGGGTATGTGTTGTGGAAATAGATACTCGAATAACCTCTTTTATAAAGGATTTTTGCAAAAAACAGGGTATAAAAAACATATACGTTAAGGAATATAATGTCTTAGAAGAAGTGCCTGCAGAAGATAAAAAAGAATATGATATCTTTGTAACAGATCCTGTAGAAACTAAAAAAGGGTTAAAATTATTTGTTGGAAGATGTATAGAGGCCTTAAAAGGGAAGGGGAGTGCAGGCTATATTGGCTTTACTCATAGAGAAGCATCCCTTAGTAAGTGGCATGAATTTCAAGAATTTTTGATTGATGCAGGTTTTACAATTACAGATATATTGAGAGATTTTTCAATATATCCTGAAACAGAGAATCGATGGGAGGAATTTTATAGAACATATAAGGTAATGAAGGAAATGAAACTTCCCATGCCTAATACTGATTGGTATAAGTCCTGTTTTGTACGATTTGAGGCAGTAAAAGACCCGAAGGTCCCACATTTCGATGCCCCAAAAGATTTGAAAGAGCTATATTTTGATGATGAATCATGGGCTACTCCCTTACCATCATATATTAATAATAACCAAGATAATCATTAAAAAAATTTAGAGCATTCCAAATTTGGATAATCCTATTATGGATAAAACAAAAATGACAAAAAGGCATATGTATTCTTTTGAGTTCTTGTTATTTTTTTATACTCCTTATTTTCCAACTCTGCCATCCTCCTCCAAGTGCTTTATAGAGCCTTATAAGGTTTGTTATTACCCTACCTTTACTTTGAGCAAGTTGATCTTGAAGAGACTGGAGAGATCTTTCGGCATCTAATACATTGTTAAAGTCCACCAAACCTGCTTTATACCTATCAATTGCAAGTTCATAAGTCTTTTTTGCAGCATTTACTGCTTTGGTTAATAAATAACATCTTTTTTGTTCTTTTATATAAGCAATAATTGCATTTCTTACTTCCTCCAAGGCTTCAAGTACAAGATTTTGGTATTGTATAAATGCCTGTTCTTGGCGTGCAGTATATAATTTTATATTTTGTCTTAATTCACCGGCATGAAATATCTTCCATGTAATACTTGTAGCAATATGCCATGTTCTGCTTGCCCATTCAAAAAGGTCTCCTTTAGAAATACTTTCCAAACCAATACTTCCAGAAAGAGTAAACTTTGGATATAATTCTGCTTTTGCAGAACCAACAGCAGCTGTTGCCGCTATTAAATTCATTTCTGCTCTTCTTATATCTGGCCTATTTCTTAAGGTATCAGCCGGAATTCCTATAACTACCTTTATTGGAGGGAGAGGGATAGGCTTAGAGTTTCTAAGCTCAGTATCCAAATCTCCTGGTCTTTTACCTAAAAGCACAGCGATTCTATTTTTTGCCTTTTCTATCTCTTCTTGCAGAGAAGGAATTTGAGATTTTGTACTTTCAAGAATATACTTGGATTGCTGAACATAGAGTTCATCTATAAGCCCTGCCTTATATCTTGAAAGATTAAGCTTATATATTTCTGCTTGTGCTTTTGCATTTGCTTTTACAGCCTTTAATCTTGCTTGATATGTACATAATTCAATATAATTTATTGCTACTTCTGCAGTTAAACTTACAAGCACATCTTTTATATTTTCCTTAGCTGCTTCAAGTTTTGCTTCCGCTTCTTGTATAGATCTTCTAATCCCTCCAAATATATCAGCTTCCCAACTTGAATCAATACTTAAAGAGTAAAGTTCTGTGGTTTTTCCTGTTTCGCTTATTCTTTGCCTTGTAGCAGATGCTCCTATATCAATATAAGGAAAAAGCTTTGCTTTACTCATGGCTCTCAATGCCCTTGCTTCCTTTAATCTCGCGAGAGCCTCCTTAAGCTCTAAATTTCCTTTGATAGACATATTTATTAATTTACATAATTCTGGATCTTTTAATTTTTTCCACCACATCGCAATTTCTTGAATATCTAAATTTTTAGATTCAGTTATCCCTCTTTCCATCTTTTTAGGATACCATTTATTAGGCAAATTGAGTTTTACTGGCTTATATTCTGGCCCAACTGTACACCCTACATAAAGAGATACAAATATTAAGAAAAATAGTACTTTCATCTTTTTATCCTATCTACAATCGACTGAACTATATAATAAAGTCCAGGGATAAAAAATATTCCAAATACTGTGGCCACAAGCATACCAAAAAATACTGTTGTTCCTATATGTATTCTACTCATTGCTCCAGCTCCTTTTGCAAAAAGGAGTGGAACAACTCCTAATATGAATGTAAAGGCTGTCATTAGGACAGGTCTGAAACGAATTCTTGCTCCTTCAAGAGCCGAATCAATAGTTGATAGACCCTCTTTTTTCCTATCTTTTGCAAATTCTATAATAAGTATGGCATTCTTTGTAGAAAGACCTACCAGTAAAACAAGTCCTATTTGGGCATATATACTTAGGCTTAACCCTAAAAGGTATATTCCTAAAAGAGCACCAAAGCTGGATATAGGAACATAGAATATTATAGATAAAGGAATTGTCCAGCTTTCATATTGAGCTACTAAAAATAAGTATCCAAAAACAATAGCAAATAAAAAAATTATTTGAACTTGTCCTCCAGCTCTTTTTTCCTGAAAAGACATAGAAGACCAATCATAAGTATAACCTGAAGGAAGAATCTTATCTAATATTTTCTCCATTTCCTTCATGGCATCTCCAGAGCTATATCCCTTAGCTGCTTCCCCGTTTATTTGAGAACTTGGAAATTGGTTATATCTATATACAAACGGTGGAGCAAGTGTATGTGAAATCTTTACTATACTGTCTATTGGAATCATATTTCCATCGCTACTTTTAACATAAACTCTATTTATATCGTTTATATTATCCCTATATCTGGACTTTGCTTGAATTTTTACTTCATATACCCTCCCATAAAGATTAAAGTCATTAACATAAAGAGAGCCAAAATATGCTTGAAGTGTTCGATATATTTGACTAACAGGCACTTTCAAGGTTTCTGCTTTTGTTCTATCTAAATTTATATATATTTGAGGGGTATCTGATCTATATGTACTAAATACCCTCCTTAATATAGGACTTTTATTTGCATTTAGCACGATAGCTTTTGTAACCGCAGCAAGTTCTTGTGGAGATTGTCCTTCTGCTGCCTGAATCCTTAAATCAAAGCCCCCTGTTTTTCCAAGTCCCAATATTATTGGAGGAGGAAAAACAAAAATATCTGCATCTGGAATAGATGATAGTATTCTTTGAGCTTTAGCCATTATGGAAAAAACATGTAAAGAAAAAGATTTCCTTTTATTCCATGGCTCAAGTATAGCCACTCCAAAACCAAGATTATCTCCATTTCCACTTAAAAAGCTAAAACCACTTACTCCAATAACATTCCTTATACCTTTTATATGTTGTAGCCTTTTTGTAACTTCTTCAATTACCCTTGTTGTTCTTGGAAGTGATGCACCTTCAGGAAGCTGTACATTCAAAAAGAAATAGCCTTGATCTTCCAATGGGAGAAAACTAAATGATAATTTTGAAAATAATATGTAACTTGCTGTTAATATACAAAAAAATAAAAATAACAAAATATATATCCTTTTTATAAGCCATTTAGATGTATTGATATATATATCTCTTGTCCATATTAATAAAGTATTAAACCAGCTTATAGGACCTTTTTTATAAGAAGAAGGCCTTTTTAATATTGTCACGCAAAGTGCTGGACTAAGACTTAAAGCACATATAGTAGAAATAAGTACTGATATACATATAGTAAAAGCAAATTGTTTATAAAGTTTTCCAGGAATTCCAGGAATAAATCCCACAGGAATAAATACAGCAAGCAATACCAGTGTAGTTGATATAATAGGCCCTGTTACTTGCCTCATAGCTTTTATTACTGCATCTTTTTGTTTAAGACCTTCTTCTTCCATTATCCTATAAACATTTTCAACAACAACAATAGCATCATCCACAACGAGGCCTATGGCAAGTACAAGAGCAAAAAGGGATATGGTATTTGCACTATATTTGATAGCAAGCAATACAGCAAATGTTCCAATTATAGAAACAGGGACAGCAGCAGTTGGTATTAGTGTAGCACGTATGTCTTGGAGAAATATAAGTACTACAGCAATTACCAATATAAATGTAATTATTAATGTAGATTCTATTTCATGAACAGCAGCAGATACATATTTGGTTGTATCTAATATTATTTTATATCGCATATCCTTAGGCATTCTCTTTGATATACGTTGTAATTCTTTCCTAACCTCTTTCATTGTCTTAAGGGCATTTGCTCCTGGCATCCTATAAATAGCAATAGTTACTGCTGGTACCCCATTTAATATTGATTGATGCCCATAGTATCTTGCACCAAGTTCCACTTTTCCTATATCTTTTATACGAACAACTCCTCCTACTTTATTTGTTCTTATAATAATATTCTCAAATTCTTTAACATCCTTTAGTCTTCCTTTGGATCTTATGGTATACATCAACTGTTGATTCTTTTTTGTTGGTGCCGAGCCAATCGCACCTAATGCAGCTTGTATATTTTGATCTTTTATTGATTTGATAACATCATATACTGTTAAACCCATAGAAGTTAATCTATCTGGATCCAACCATATTCTCATACTATATTCTTTTTCACCAAATATAGTAACGTCACTTACACCTCTAAGCCTTATAAGAGCATCTCGCACATATCTACTTACATAATTGCTTAAAAAAAGCATACTTCTCTTTCCTGTGACCGAATAAAAACTAATAGCAGCCATAATACTGGATGATCTTTTTCTCACATCCAGTCCTATATCTATAACCTCTTTGGGAAGCCTTGGTGTAGCAAGTTGTAGCCTATTTTGCAGATTTACCTGATCAATATCAGGATTTGTGCCTACAGCAAAGGTTACTCTCAGTATATATGTCCCATCATTGGCACAAGTAGAAGACATATAAAGCATGTTATCTACTCCATTCACTTCCTCCTCAATAGGAGCGGCTACAGACTCTGCTACTGTTTGAGCATCTGCTCCTGGATAAAAAGCTGTAACTATAATTTCAGGCGGAGTAATTTGGGGGTATTGAGAAACCGGGATATTAAAAAGGGCTATGATACCAAGAAGAGTAATAATAATAGATATAACAATAGCAAGTTTTGGTCGTTCTATAAAAATTCGGGAAAGCATTATTTTTCCACATTAACAATCTGACCAGGTTTGACTTTAAGGATACCTTGTACAACCACTTTATCACCCACAGATAATCCAGATATTACTGACCATTCTGTTCCTATCATACTTCCTACTTTTATTCTTCTTATTTCAATCATCTTTTTTTTATTAACTATAAGAACATACTTCCCATTCTTATCCTCAAGAACAGATGCTTGAGGAATAGTAACTATTTTTTTTGCCATTTTGAGTATTGGAATAGCTGTAACATACATCCCTGGAAGAAGAAGCCTATTTTTATTAGGAAACAATGCCCATACAGCTAATGTACCAGTTTTAGGATCTATATGGTTATCAACAAAATCAATCTTTCCATATTGAGGATATATTTTGCCATTTGGAAGTCTAATCTTTATAGTAAATTCTCTCTTTAAAGAAAGCCTTATCTCATTGATGTCTCTTTCACTTATAGAATATACCACACGTATGGGATCTATTTGAACAATTCTACAAAGAAAACCTGCTGAAGGAGTAACAAGATTTCCTTTTTTTATAAAAGATTTTCCAACAAGTCCACTAAAAGGAGCTCTTATAATAGTATATCCTAAGTATATCTTTGCTTTTCTAAGACGCGCTTCTGCTTGACTTATTTCTGCTTTTGCCTGCATAACATCTGCTATAGCAGCATCCATGCTTGTTCTTGATATACTTTCTGGTTTTGCCGCCTTTAGTCTTTTTAATTTTTGATTTGCTCTAAAAAAATAAGCTCTTGCTTCTTCAAGAGCTGCATTTGCAGCATCTACTTCCGCTTTATATGGCTCTTGTTCAATAACATAAAGAATCTCACCTTTTTTAACAAAATCCCCTTCCTTAAATCTTACTTCTTTTAAATAACCTGATATCCTTGGTTTAATGCATACAGTTCTTATTGCTTCAACATGTCCTACATACTCTTTTGACAGATTTATTTCTTTTTCTTTAACTGTTATTACTTTTACAATAGGAGGTTGTTCAGCACATAAACAAAGAGAATAACTAAATAACAAGATTATTGATATTAAAAGATATAGGTTAATAAATGGTTCTATTAAATAAAAAATAGCTTTATTCATAGAATAAAAGAATATCAATAACTTTTAAAATGGGCAAGCAGTTAAAGACAATTTTAAAAATAACCCACAAATGTGGATTAGAAAATGAATTAAAATGGATAAAAAATTTAACAAATTGATGGCCAAATAAATATAAAAAATTATGCGAGAGGTGGGACTCGAACCCACACGGGTCACCCCACTGGATCCTAAGTCCAGCGCGTCTGCCAATTCCGCCACTCTCGCATGACTTTCATAATATGAGTAACAAAATTTCAATATTAGTTCAAGCTTTTACTATTTCAACTAAATCACAACTTGATAACAACATTTATCAGATACAACATTTTTGTTGTCTTATTTATAATTAAACTACAAAAATGTAGTATCTATCATTTCTAAGATTTTATTTATCTTAATATTCTTTAAAATAATGATATGGAACAATTATTGCTAATATATTATCTCTGAGAAAATTTTCTAAATTAAGGAGGTAAATTATGATCTCGGGTGGGGATACAGCTTGGTTATTAATAGCTTCAGCGTTAGTAATGCTAATGACACCTGGATTGGCATTCTTTTATGGTGGTATGGTTAGGAGTAAGAATGTACTTAATACTCTATTTTTAAGTTTCATTGCCTTAGCTGTAATTTCTTTAGAATGGACAATTATAGGATATTCAATGGCATTTGGAAATGATATAGGGGGTATAATAGGTAAACTGAATCATTTTCTTTTGTATGGAGTTGGATTGCAGCCAAGCCATAATTATGCCACTACTGTTCCTGCATTAGTATTTATGATATTCCAAATGATGTTTGCTATCATAACTCCAGCTTTGATTTCTGGGGCAGTAGTAGAAAGAATGAAATTTAGTGCATATATATGCTTTATTCTTCTATGGGGTCTTTTTGTATATAATCCAATATGTCATTGGGTATGGGCAAAGGGTGGTTGGCTTAATAGGCTGGGGGCACTTGATTTTGCTGGTGGAACAGTAGTGCATATAAATGCAGGGATTTCGGCCTTGATAATAGCTTTAATATTAGGCAAAAGAAAAGGATTTCCAAATGCTGATTTTGTACCTCACAATTTAGGACTTACTGCTATTGGAGCTGGTTTATTATGGTTCGGGTGGTTTGGATTTAATGCAGGAAGTGCATTAGGAGCAAATAAAATAGCTGTATTAGCCTTTGTGACAACTCACATAGCAGCAGCTACAGCATCATTATCATGGATACTCGCTGAGTGGATACATATTAAAAAGCCGAGTATGTTAGGAGCTGTTTCTGGTTTAGTGGCTGGACTTGTCGCTATTACACCAGCAGCTGGTTTTGTATCGCCAATTGGTGCAATTGTAATTGGCATTGGAGCTGGAATAATATGCTACATTGCTGTACTATTTAAAGGTAGATTTGGATATGATGATTCATTAGATGCATTTGGTGTTCATGGAATAGGTGGTATATGGGGAGCAATCGCAACAGGAATATTTGCATGTCATGGTGCAAAAGGTTTATTGATGGGTAACGTTCATCAATTATTTGTTCAGATAATAGCAGTAATTGCTTCTATTGGATATGCTGCATTTATGACATTTATTATTGTTAAAGTTATTGATTTTGTAATAGGTCTTAGGGTAGAAGAAGACGATGAGGTTATGGGAATTGATTTGACTATCCATGGAGAAACAGGATATAAATTTATTTAGGGTTTATAGTTGCATAACTTTATAGATTATGCTATCTTTTCATGGGATTAAAAAATAGAATTTCCGAAAATGTAAATATATTACTATGATATGGATAAATAATAGAAGTAAGTTTTTAAAAATATCTATTAGATTGTTTATAACAGGTCTTTTATTATGTAAAGTGTTGCATTCTGAATATAGGAATGAAATTGACAGAGATAAGATTAATGAAGTAAAAAAAATTATAGCAAATAGAAATATTAGTAATCATCATAATTCTAATTTTTTGAGTAATCTAAAATTAAAACCTGTTCCTGTCTTATCCCATAGAGCAGATAATAATAGAGATAAAGCAACGGCTTTTCATGATATTATTATAAGGGTATCAAAACGATATAATGTAGATCCAGCTTTAATTAAAGCTATAATTAGGGCAGAGTCATCTTTTAATCCTCATGCTGTGTCTAATAAAGGTGCAATGGGTCTTATGCAACTTATGCCTATTACATTAAAGGCAATGGGAGCAAGAGATCCTTTTGATCCGGAATATAATATTGAAGCAGGTGTTAGGTATCTTAAAAAATTGCTAATAATATTTGATAATGATATTAAGCTTGCCTTAGCCGCATATAACGCAGGCATAACAAAAGTAAAATTTTATGGTGGAGTACCTCCTTTTAAAAGTACTCGTGAGTACGTAAGAAAGGTGATAAGATACTATAATTACTACAAAAGGGAAATGTTTAGAGCATTGTCTAATGATCATGATGCTTAATCCTACCTTTAAATGATTGATCTGCATATTCATTCAAAAGACTGTTCGGATGGTAAAATGAGCCTGGAAGATATTTTTAAAGAAGCAAGGGCTCGAAACATTAAACTTATATCTATAACAGATCATGATTCTATTGAATGTCAAGAAAAGGCCAAAATTCTTGCTAAAATGTATAGTATGCATTACATAACAGGAGTTGAATTAAACATATTATTTAAATTTTCTGATTTTAAGCCAATTTCATTAGATATATTAGGTTATCAGTTTGATATATATAACGAAAGCTTAAATAAAAAACTTACAGAATTGAGAAATTATAGAAAAAAAAGGGCACAAATGATTCTGGAAAAATTAAATGCTGAATTTATAAAAAATGGTGTAACACCTTTTAATTGTAGTGATATGCGAGAAATAGAGAAAAGGGCAGGGGGATCTTTGGGAAGGCCTCATATAGCAGACTATATGATAGAGAGAGGTATTGTTAAATCAAGAAAAGAGGCGTTTGAAAAATATCTTATAAAATCTGATGTTCCAAAAATGCCTTTGTCTTTAGAGGAAGCGTCTACCCTTATAAGGGAAGCTGGTGGAAAAGCTATATTAGCTCATCCTAACAATGCCAAAGGAACATCTCTTCATTCTATTACTAAATCTATTGAAAAACAATTTAGTATTATTGAAAATAGTATGCTCCCATATCTGGATGGTATAGAATGTTGGCATTCTGCACATGATTCTATAACTATATATAAATATACAAATTTTGCTATGAAACATTCCTTATTAGTTACAGGTGGATCGGATTGTCATCAGCAACCTGTTATAATTGGTACGGTAAAAGTGCCTATTATTGTAGCAAATCAATTCGGAATAGATCTCACAAAGGAGGTTTTTAAGTGTCATTGTTGATTGAGGACCTACATAAAACAGATGCTTTTCCAGAACCCACCAATAATGTTTTTTTAGTGCAAACTCATATATCTATGGTTTTTGTTTGTGATCTATATGTTTATAAAATCAAAAAGCCTGTAAATTTTGGATTTTTGGATTTTTCAACATTGGAGAAAAGAAAATATTTTTGTCACAAAGAGGTAGATTTAAATAGACGTCTTGCAAAAGATATATATATTGGGGTTGTTCCTGTTATTTTTGATGGAAAAAGGCATCTTGTTGGTAAAGGTGAAGGTGAGATAAAGGAATATGCTGTTAAGATGAAAAGAATTCCAGAAAATATGCTTATGAGTAAGGTATTTGAGAGAAAAGAACTTGAAAAAGCACATCTTAATAAAGTGGCTCATATCATAGCGAACTTTCATTTAAGCGCTGATACTTCTCCAGAAATAGAAGAATTTGGGAATCCAAGAAAATTTAAAATAAATACCGATGAAAATTTTGAGCAAGTTGAAAAATATATTGGCTTATGTATTGATAAGGATAAATTTTATGAGCTAAAAGATTGGACATATAAATTCTATGAAAGATTTAATGATCTTTTTACCTTAAGAATAAAGCAAAAAAGGATAAGAGATTGTCATGGCGATTTACATATGGAACATATCTGTCTTGTGGATAATGTATATATAATAGATTGTATAGAATTCAATGACAGGTTTAGATATGGGGATACACTAGCAGATATTGCTTTTCTTCTTATGGATCTGGAATATCATGGTGGATATAATTATGCTCAGATACTATGGGATTATTACAAAAAACTCGCTAATGAATCTGAAGAAGTTGATCCTCTTTTGAAGTTCTATAAGGTTTATAGGGCATTTGTTAGAGGAAAAGTAAATAGTTTTCAGTTGGACGATGAATCTATAAGTAAAGAAAACAAAGAAAGTGCAATAAATAGAGCAAAAGCCTACTTTAAACTTGCTTATACATATATATCATGAAGGAAAATTTCATTCACATCTTAAGCAAAGAACTTGTTGAAGATGCTTTGGTAATAATGTGTGGTCTGCCTGCTACTGGAAAAAGTACGGTAGCAAAGAGTATTTCAAAAGAAAAGGATTATAAGATCTTAAGTTCAGATATACTAAGACTTGAAGCACTTAGAGGAGAAGATGTTTTTGATCAAAAAGTTGCCTCTAATATGAATAAGAGGCTAATAGTATATAAACTTATGTTTATGAGGGCCGAAGATATTATTACAAAAGAAAAAAAAGGAGTTTTGTTAGACGCAACCTTTATTCAACAAGAATTAAGAAAACAGGCTGCTTCAATTGCATATAAATATAAAAAGCCCTTATATATAATAGAAACTAAATGCTCACCACACGTTGCTGTTGCTCGTATTAAAAATAGAAATAGGCTACAGTATGAATCTAATGCTATTACTGAAGAAGCATATTTTAATAATCATAAGATATATGAACCCGTAGATATAAATGATATATTACATGAATTTTTAGGTATAACTATATATTATTATTCAATAAATACAAATGCACGAAGAAGTTATGATTGGTTTGTGGAGGATAAATATGCAACATAAAAGCGATATAAATAGGTTAATTAAAGTAATTAAATGTGCAAAAGGTGAAATACCTGCTGACTTGGTATTAAAAAATTGTCTGATTGTAAATGTATTTACTGGAAAGCTCCAGAAAGGAGATATTGCTATATCTAATGGCATAATAGCTGGTATTAGTGATGGTTATAAAGGAGTTGAAGAGAAAGATTTAGATGGTTTTTATGTGCTCCCTGGATTTATAGATGCACATATGCATATAGAAAGTAGTATGTTAACTCCTCTGAGATTGTCAGAGTCGGTTATATCTCATGGAACTACTTGTATTATTTCTGATCCTCATGAAATAGCCAATGTTTTGGGAAAAGATGGAATAAATTTTATGATAAGTAATGCCTCTGATTCATTAATAGATTTCTTTTTTATGCTCCCTTCCTGTGTTCCTGCGACACCATTTGAAACAAGTGGGGCTTATATGGAAGCTGAGGATTTAATGCAATTTTTAGAAAATCCTTATATATTAGGATTGGCTGAGATGATGAATTATCCTGGAGTGCTTACATGTGACAAAAGTGTTTTAGAAAAGATTTTGCTATTTAAAGATATATTAATAGATGGTCATTGTCCTGGATTAAGGGCAAAAGAGCTTCAGGCATATATTGCAGCAAATATAAGATCTGATCATGAATCTATTGATCCGGAAGAGGGTTTAGAAAAGATAGAAAACGGGATGTTTCTTATGATAAGGGAAGGAAGCACAGCTAAGAATATGGAATCTTTGTTATCTATTATAGATGATAGAAATTTTCATAGATGTGCTTTTGTCTCAGATGATCTTCATCCTGAAGATATTTATGATAAAGGGCATATGAATTTTATATTAAGGAAGGCTGTATCATTTGGGCTTAACCCTATAAAAGCTATACAAATGGCCACTATAAATCCTGCAACATACTTTGGTATGAAAGACAGAGGCGCTATAGCACCCGGTAAAATTGCTGATATCGTAGTGGTAAACAATATTAATGATTTTAATGTAATGCAAGTTTATAAGAATGGAATTGAAATAAAAGCATTGAGAATGAATAGTATTACTAATGTTGATAGTAATATTACTAACACTATAAATATAAAAAAATTTTTTAAGGAAGATCTAAAGATTAATTATAAAAAAGGCAAAGTAAGGGTGATAGAGATCATTCCAGATCAGATAGTAAATAGGATGATTGTTTTAGAGCCTGCTTGTAAAAATGGTGAAGTAATATCCGATACTAAAAGAGATATATTAAAAATTTGTGTTATAGAAAGACATAAAGGTTTAGGAAATATAGGTCTTGGTCTTGTTAAAGGATTTGGGATAAAAAAAGGAGCTATAGCATCATCTATTTCTCATGATTCACACAATATAATTGCTGTTGGTGTAGATAATTCAGATATATATAGGGCAATTTTGGAAATCGAAGATATGGGAGGCGGAATTGCTATATCATGTAACGATGAGATTATTGCTAAAGTAAGATTAGAAATAGCAGGCCTTATGACTAATAGACCATTAACAGATCTTATAAAAGAGATAAAAAAATTAAATATGGCAATAAAAGAGTTAAAATGCAATGTTAAAAATCCATTTATGATATTATCTTTTTTGGCTCTTGCTGTTATACCAGAACTAAGGATTACTGATAAAGGGCTTGTAGATGTAAATAAATTTCAGTTTGTGCCTTTGTTTTTAGACTAATGAAAAAATCTGTTGGAATAATATATAAATACGATCATAGTTTTGCAAAAGAAGGAGCTTATAATTTAAAGACGTGGTTTGAAAAAAGGGGTATTAAAGCATTTTTGATGGAAATGCCTAAGGAAGACTCTCCAAATTTACATATAGAAAATAAACTAATCCTTCCTGAAAATATAGAATGGTTAATTGTCTTAGGGGGTGATGGAACACTTTTGGGCGCAGCAAGAAAAATGGGAATATATGGTATCCCAATATTGGGAGTAAATCTTGGAGGATTGGGCTTTCTTACAGAAATTTCATATAACCAATTATATGATACTGTTGAACTTATGATACAAAATAGATTAGCCATAGAAAAAAGGACAATGCTTGAATCAAAAGTAGAGAGAAATGGAATAGAAGTTTTCAGATTTTCAGTCTTAAATGACGTGGTTATAAACAAGCGAACTCTTGCAAGGATCATAGATTTAGAAGTATTTATTGACAATGAATTTTTAACAATATTTAGAGCGGATGGTTTAATAATATCAACACCTACAGGATCAACAGCTTATAATCTGTCTGCTGGAGGTCCTATCATATATCCCACCGTAGATGCATTTGTTATTAACCCTATTTGCCCATTTACATTATCTAATAGACCAATAATAATACCTGATACATCAAAGATAGAAATAAGGCTTGGACAGAAAAGTGATGAGTCTGTAGTACTAACCTTAGACGGACAAATAGGTTTTAATTTGCGACACACAGATAAGGTAATCATTTATAAATCACCTTATGTTATAAAACTAATAAAACCTCATAAATATAATTATTTCCATATCTTAAGAACAAAACTAAAATGGGGTGGAACAACCTATAATGGTAGAGACACCCAAGGCGATGACTAAAATAATATTCCACGTGGAAAGCAAACATATAGATTATATAAGAAACACATTGGAATCTTATGATGGTATGGCCTTAGTAAGAACTATAGATCCATCTAAAGCTTTAATAGAAATACATATCGCACCAAAATGTGAATATATGATTTTTGAGCTAATTGAATACATAACAAATAAAGAGGGGATAGAAATAAGGGAATATGAAAAATAAATTTTTTATAAAAACAATGGGATGTCAGATGAATGAATATGATTCTGATCTTATTGGACAAGAGCTTGTGGCTAATGGTTGGGAAAAAACAGATAAGATTGATAATGCGGATTTGGTCATAATAAATACATGTACAGTAAGGAAGAAGCCTGAACATAAGGCTTATAGTTTAATAGGAAGAGTCTTGAGCATGAAAAGGAAAAATCCTGATATGGTGATCGCTGTTATAGGATGTCTTGTTCAGCATAAGAAATCATATATTATGGATAGATTTCCAGATATAGACATGATTATTGGACCAAGAGAAGTTGTAAGGTTTTTAGAATACTTAAAAGAGGTTTATACTAAGAAAAAAAGGGTGATTTCAATTTGTTTAAATACTCCTTTAAAATCCCCTCCATTTGTAAAAGGTTATTTCAGGGGCAAAGTGACAGCTTATGTATCTATAATGCAAGGTTGTAATAATTTTTGTTCATACTGTATCGTTCCGTATGTAAGAGGTAGAGAGATTTCTCGACCTGTTAATGAAATACTCCAAGAAGTAGAATTTCTTGTATCAGAAGGAATAAAAGAAATAACCCTGTTAGGACAAAATGTAAATTCTTATAAATGGGATGATTTAGATTTCGCATCTTTATTAGAAAAAATATCAAAAATCAGAGGCTTACTTAGACTCCGTTTCACCACATCACACCCAAAGGATCTATCCGAAAGGCTTATATTATGTTTTGGAGAATTGGAGAATCTTTGTCCTCATATTCATCTTCCTTTTCAAGCAGGATCAAATAAGATCTTAAGCTTAATGAGAAGAAATTATACAAGAGAAAAGTATTTAGAATTAATAGACAAATTAAGACATATAAGACCAGATATATCGATAACAAGTGATGTAATGGTTGGCTTTCCAGGCGAAACAGAAGATGATTTTTACGATACCATAGATCTTATAAAAAAAGTAGAATTTGATAATCTTTATTCTTTTAAATATTCAGACCGACCAGGCACGCCAGCTGAAAAGATGCAAAACAAGGTGGACGAGAAGGAAAAATTAGCAAGACTTATACAGTTGCAATCAATCCAAAAAGACATCACATTAAAAAAGAATAAATCCTTAGAAGGTAAAGAAGTTGAGATACTTGTAGAAGGACTCAGCAAAAAAGGAGACCAGTTTACAGGAAGAACCCCGACAAATAAAATTGTAAATTTTGACGGCAATATCAATATGATAGGCAAAATAGTTAAAGTGCAAATAGTCCAATCTTTTGCGAACTCTTTAGTAGGAAGTTTTACAAAAAATGTCCGATAATAGATATTATGTAAACTTAAATTTATACCAAAAACATCTTGAAATTATTAATAAAAATCTTTCGATAAACGTCAAACTTTTAAAAGATATAAAAATAAAGCATAAAAAGATTGACATATGTAGTTTCAAATTATAAAAGTCCCTAAAATAAGATTTGGGAGGTGTTATGGGAAGCGTTTTAAAGTGGCGAAGAAGAAAAATAAGAAAACATAAATATAGAAAACTTCGCAAAAGGATGAGGCATAAGAATAAATAAAACAAAGAGGAAGGATTTTTTCCTTCCTCTTTGTTTTAAACTGCCTCTACTTGTTTTACTTCGGGTATATTTTCTTTTAGTATTCTTTCTATTCCCATTTTTAGAGTAAGTTGAGAAAAAGCACAACCTGCACATGCACCCGTTAGTTTTACCATTACTATACCATCATCTTCTTTTACATCCACAAGTTCCACATTTCCTCCATCTGCTTGAAGAGATGGTCTAATTTTTTGAAGTATGCCCTCCACTTTTTCCTTTAAGCTCATAATAAAGCCTCCTTTTTTAAATTTTATATATTATAATGCCAAAATTTTAGTTAAAAATCACCTTGAAAATTTAATTCCGCAAAAGCTTACAGCAGAATTGGTAGCATTTTCATGCCATATACAATAATCTAAAAGCTCTGCTTTTATATTTATTGGTAGCATTTTCATGCCATATACAATAATCTAAAAGCTCTGCTTTTATATTTATGGGTAACATTTCTATAACACAGGCATTAGAGTCTAATACGTTTCCTGTTGAATATCTAATAATTAATTCTAAGAAGCAGCTTAATGCAGAAAATCCACATACATTGTATTTATCGTTCACTTTTCTTGATTCTTCCCAAAAAAGTTCCACATCCTTATTTAAAATAGCATTAATAAGAGAGTGATCATGTTTTTGGGCTTGTGATTCCATATACTTAGCTGGCCTATCATGTCCAAATTTTAAACCAATATGAGACAAATCAATACCTGCTATAAGAAGCGTATTATCTTCAGAAGAAAAAATATTAGATAAAATCTCTATAAATGGTCTCACTTCCTTTAAGTAGGAAGTCCTGTCATATTTATCTAAAAGTAATTTTACAGGTCCACTCAATATAGGAATTATTTTAAAATTGTTCTCTAATAAATACTGTAAAAAAATCAATTGAAATTCTATAGAGTGTTCAGTTTTGTGAGCAAAGTCTGTATTTGATATTATATTGGGATTGCTTTTTTTTAGCATTTTTATAATTTCTTTGTCTGTTTTAATTGTGCCAAATGGAGTATCAAAATCTTTTTCAGTAATGGAAAAAAAATTATCACTCATATGATGTCCAACTCCTATAATAATTATCCTTGAAAAACGTTTTTTTCTTATTTCTCTATAAACTTTCCCATAAACCCTTGAACCAACAGATATATCTATATGAGGTGCAATAAGCGCTACAATTTCGTCATTTGAATCTATATGTGGATTTGAGATATAATTATTTAAATTTATTATATTCTCTATCATCTTTTCCAATTTAGACTTGTCCTTAGGGTATGCTTTTCCACAGTGAAAACATGGCCTTATCTTTTTTGTTAAAAATTCTGCTTCTATTTTTTCTTTTTCTTTTCTGTATTTTTCAGAATCTAAAAATAGCATATTATCAAGTCGTTTTATTGTATCTTTTATCTCGTCTATACTTATTATCATTCCTCCGCTTTTTCTAATAACAAAGGTTTGAATATCTCTTATAGAATTCTTGCCATTAAGCTGACTCATAATTTCAAATAAAGGAAAAGGGATAATTTTTCCTTCCACAAGTCCAATAGAATCTTTTACAAATATAAATTTTTCTTTTCCTTGTTGAACAGGAAAAAACTCTAAGTCTATTCTTAACTTTGGCCTTTCATCCATAGAATTTGATAACCCTCCTGTCTAAAAAATCCTTTAGTCCTAATGAATTTTTAGGACTCCAGCCAAAAGAATTTTCCCAAACATCATCAGACTCCATACACAGATAAATTCCAAGATCGTTATACCAGTCTGTAAGCTTTTCATACATATAAGAGTAAAGTTCTATCCTGATTGGTTTAAAATAGCGCATCTTTCCATCTAAGCCTTTTATAAATTCTCCATTTAATATTGTACTCTTTTTATGTCTTTTTATTATAATATCTTTTAACTCGGGCATATATCTAAAACTACCAAGACTTATCCATATAATTTTCGTAGGATCAATATATTTATAAAGAAGCTGGAGTGTTTTTCTATATTCTTCTTGCCAGTTTTTATGAATGATTAATGGATCAAAATGAAATCCAACAATAAATCCTTCTTTTTGGCATATACTTGCAGCTTCAATCCTTTTTTTTATACTTACTGCACCATATTCTTCATGAGCAGAAATAATAGGACTATTTAGAGACCAAGAAACAATAATTCTTTCTCTGTAAGGCAGGGATATTACTTTTTTTATATGATCTGTTTTTGTTTTAAGTTCTAATATTACATTTTTTCTTTTTGAAAAATAAGGGATTAATATTTCACTCCAACCTACTATAGGGTCAAGCGCCAAGCTATCCGTAAATTCACCTGTTCCTATCCTAAATATTTTGTTTTTATGATTATCTATCATATCAAGAACTTGAGTAATTCTCTCTTCTATATTTACAAATACGCGTAAGTATGGCTGATTAAAATATGCTTGCAAAATGCAATAGCTACAATTTAAAGGACAATTTGCAGCCACATTTAATATTTTATATTTGCAACATATGTATTCCTTTGTACCAGGGCATGGCTTTAGAAAGTCACCTTTATAAACCATTAGGTAAAGTGTATTTTTTCCTAAATCATAAGGCATATTATTATAATAGGTAAAGCTATTATGATTCTTGGTTAAAACTTTACATACTTTAACACTTCTAATTTGATCTATTATTTTCTTAGTAAGAGGATAGTTGTATGCCTCATTTTCTATAATTATATTTTTTATTAATTCCACGGCTCTTTTATATATTCCAGCTTTTTAATATCAAGAAGTCTTGATATCTTATCTTATAATTCTGTGCCATTTTTAAAAAATATT
>CAZMNC010000065.1:0-23857 GCA_964567535.1 uncultured Desulfobacterales bacterium
GTAATATAGTTAATATATATGAAGTTGAATTTACTTCACAGTATATATCCAAACTGGACACAAATATAAATCAGCTTAACAAAGAAATTGAGCAAATAGAAAAAGAATACAGAAAAGTTCTTGATAAACTAATAGATGCAACTAAACAAAGAAAACTTATAGAAAAATTAAGAGATAAATGGCTTACTGTGCAACAATATGAACTTTTAAGAAAAGAACAGAAATTCTTTGATGAAATTGCAAATAATAGGTTTGTATATAAAAATGCTTAGAAAAAAAATTAAAATAATTTTAATAGTTGTTGGAATAATCAATACTATAGTTCTAGGAATTAGTTGGGCTCAAAATTCTGCAAGAAACAACGATATACTCTCTATCCTTAATCAAAAAAAAGAGGCTCTAAAAATGCAAGAACTTGAAGTAGAGAGACGCAAGAAGGAACTTATCATATTACAAAAAAGGATATCAGAAGAAATAAAAAGGATAAATCAACTTAAAGATATAATTAAAGAGAAGTTGGAAGAGATAAAAAAGATGGAAACTGAAAGATATATGGAACTTGCTAATCTTTATGCATCTATTCCTCCAAAAAATGCGGGAAAAATTATGGAAAAGCTTAATCCAAAATTAGCAGCCCGAATAATGCTATATATGGATAAAAAAAAGGCTGGAATTATTTGGGGATTTATAGATCCCAAAAAAGCATGTGAAATAACAAAAGAAATGGTGAGGTTAAAGTAAAATGGATATTGCCACTATTGTAGGAATAGTTGCTGCATTTGGTCTTATGATAATGGCCATTTTATCTGGTAGTAGCCTTACCATATTTATAGATATTCCCTCTTTTCTGATTGTTGTGGGAGGCACTATTGGTGTTACTTTAATTAATTTTCCTCTTAAAGAGGTAATTAGGGCAATAAGTGTAGTAAAAAATGTATTTTTCAATAAGCTGGAATCTGCCACTGATTATATCAATACCATTATAACTCTGGCTGATAAAGCAAGAAAAGAAGGCATTCTGGCTTTAGAGTCTGAAATAGGAAATATAAAAAATGAATTCCTTGTAAAAGGAATTCAAATGTTGGTAGACGGCATTGATCCAAAAGTTATAGATGAAACTCTTACCAAAGAAATAGACTATTTAAAAGAAAGACACAAGGCCGGGGCAGAAATATTTGCAGCAATGGGTGCTGTTGCCCCTGCAATGGGAATGGTTGGGACACTCATAGGACTTGTTCAAATGCTTCAGAACATGTCAGATCCAAGCTCCATTGGACCAGCAATGGCTGTAGCTCTTATTACCACTCTATATGGAGCAATTCTCGCAAATGTAGTTTTTTTGCCTGTTAGTGGAAAACTTCAGGTATTATCTAATCATGAATGCCTAATAAAAGAGATGTTACTAGAAGGAATAATTTCTATAAGTCAAGGACTAAACCCAAGAGTAATAGAAAACAAACTACATGCTTTTATTGAACCTAAACTAAGAGAGATGGCAAAAGCTGCCAAAGGTGCATAAATATGGCTAAAAAAAGAAGAAAACAAGAGGAAGAGGAACCTAAAAAAGATATGTTTATAGTATGTTATACAGCATTGTCTCTTATCCTGTTGGCATTTTTCATATGTCTTAACTCAATGGCAACTTTTACGGAAGAAAGGGTTCAAAAAGGCATGTATTCTGTTAAAACAGCATTTGGTGTACTTCCTGGTAGTCTACCAGGCTTTGGCAATAAACCAATTCCATTAGAAAATTATTCCATAGAAGGAATAACCCCTGAGGTAATAAACGAATTTCTAAGCTATATCCAAACCACATATTTAGGAAATAGTGTCTTTCTAGGCATTATAAGTAGAGGGCTGGTTCTATCCTTAAAAGGTGATCTTTTATTTGCAGAAGGAAGTACAAAGCTTAAACCAGAATCTTATCCAATATTACATAAAGCAGCCCAAATAATAAGATCTTGTAATAACAGAATAAGAATAGAGGGGCATTCAGATAATCTACCAGTCAAGGGAAAAAGATTTTCATCAAACTTTGAACTTTCTGCTGCAAGGGCAGTAACTGTGCTTAGATTCTTTACTGAAGTAGAAAAGATTCCTGAAAACCGATTTTATGCTGTAGGTTGTGGTGAATATAGGCCATTATTCCCTAACGACACCCCAGAGCATAGAGCAAAAAATAGAAGAGTTTGGATAGTATTTGAAGGAAAATTAAAGAGAAAACATATGAACCAGATAAATATCAATGGCTTTAAATTCAGAATCGGAGGTGTTTAATGAAAAGAGATCCTAATTTTTGGATGCTAACATTTTCTGATATGAATACCCTTATGCTTACATTTTTTGTGCTTCTCATTTCAATGTCTTCTTTTGACACTCAAACATTCCGAGATTATGCAGGATCTATAAAAGAGTCTCTCATATCTATAACTGGCGGAGAAGGAGTCTTTAAAAGAGAAGGAGGCGGAATCATTATAAGCAGGAGAGAAGCGCTTGTAAAAGCCAAAAAAGGCATATCAGGACAAATATTATCAGAACTTACAAAAAACTTGGATGTAGAAATAGCAGATACTGGATGGACTATAAAAATACCGGGCAATATTATATTTACAAAAAATAGCTACCATATCCAGCCTGAAGCTAAAAAGTATCTCAAACAAATAGCAACTCTTATATGGAAAACCAGAGGAGAGGTAAGAATAGTTGGCTATACTGATAAAACAGAAAAAGACAAATGGTGGCTATCTATAAAAAGAGCAAGCAGTGTACTTAATCTTCTCCTAAAAGAAAAAAATATTGATCCAGCTAGACTCACTATAATGGGATATGCAGACACCAGATCACCAGGTAGAAAAGTGGAAATATTTATAGAAAAAAGGAGTTAATAATATGGCTGAAGATAAAAAAGAGAAGAAGGAAAAAAAGGATGGTAATGGTAAGTTTATGCTTCTACTAATTCTTCAAGGAATTACCCTTATTGCCCTTGTAGGTCTGGGAGCATTTGTATTTATAAACTCTAAAAAGGCACCTGCACCAGTAAATATGCCAGCATCTGTAAGTATACCTAAAACAGAACCAAAAAAAGATACTAAGGAAGTAAAAAAGGGAGAAGAAGTTACATATGGGCTTGATCCATTCATTGTAAATCTCATGGATGAAGGAGGTCGAAGATATCTTAGAGTAAAGATGGATTTGGTATTAAGTTCAAAGGAATCTGAGGAAGAGATAAAAAAGAAAAAGCCTGAAATAAGAGACATTATAATCACGACTCTTAGTGGAAAAAGGTTCAATGACATTGCTACATTAGAAGGAAAGATGAGGCTAAGAGATGAATTAAAAGAAAACATAAACAAGATATTAATGACAGGCAAAGTATTAAACATATATTTTACTGAATTTGTAATTCAATAGGAGTGCATATGAATAGAATACTAACAGATCAAGAAATAGAGGTATTAAGACAAACTCTTAATGAAGCAAGTATGGACATAAAAAATAAGGTAAAAGTATCAGAGCATAAAATAGAACCTTATGACTTCATCGCCAAAAAACATCTTCCTCCAAAGCTTTTGACAGTTTTAACTATGATATTTCACAGATTCACATTAAATTTTAGAGGCTCCCTTTCATTAAAACTTAGGAAAGTAGTAAGAATGGAATTATTAGAAAATGACACTCTTACATTTAATGATTTCGTAGAAGCCCTGCCCCATACGTGTTGGATAAACATATTAAATATAGAGGCACTGAATGGATCATGTTTATTTCTTCTGGAATCAGAACTTGCTCTTTCTTTAGTAGATTTATTATGTGGGGGTACTGGTTCAAGAATCAAAAGAAGTAATTTCACATCATTTGCTTTGCTGGAGCAGTCTCTTATAAAAAAGGTCGTAGAATTGGCAATAAACGATCTAAAAGAGGCATTAAATTCTATAATAAAAACAGATGTTACACTTCAAGGAATAGAGTTTAATCCACAGCTTTTGACTGTATTTTCACCAGATGAGTTCATGATAATTGTATCTATTAAGGTAAATATCGAAGATATGAGTAGTAATATGATATTTGCAATACCTCACAATTCTCTCAGACCATTAAAAGATATACTAAGTATAACCCGAACAGAAACTGGAAATAAAACATGGGCAAGCAAATTAATAAGTAGCTTATTAGACGTGAAAGTAGAAGTAAAAGTGGAGTTGGGGAACCTGGATATCACAGTTGATCAACTTTTGGCATTAAAAAAAGGTGATATGCTGGATCTTAATAAAAGTCTTTCAGATAAAATCACTTTAAAGGTAGAAGGAATACCATGCTTTGAAGGACATCCAGTAGAGATAAAAGGCAACAAGGGAATAAGAATATCAAATAATATAGGAGGTGAAGAAAATGAGTCAAATAATGTCAAAGGAGAAGATAAGGGATATTCTGAAGAACGTAGCAGAGCAGGAAGTAGCATCTCCTAACCTAAGCCTTATCCTTGATATTCCACTTCAAATAACAGTGGAACTGGGAAGGACAAAAATGACAATAAAAGAATTATTAAGGCTTGGAGAAGGGTCTGTTGTAGAGCTGCCTGTGCCTGCAGGAGATCCTCTTGATATACTGGTAAACCAAAAACCTATAGCTAAAGGAGAAGTAGTGGTAGTAAATGAAAAATATGGGATAAGAATACTCTCTATCATAAGTGAAACAGAAAGGTTGGAGCAATTGAAATGATAAAACAGCAGATAAAAAGGGCATTATATCTTTTAATAATAATTATTAGCACAATGCCTATACATTCTGCTTATGGAAATGCCAATGCGTTATTAGATATAGCGCTTCTAACAAAGAAAGATGGAAAAGCTGTTGTTTTGTTGTTTAATAATCCTATTAAGAAAAAAGCTTGGAAGATCAAATTTAAAGGTAAAAAGATAGATATAATACTATATGGTTTTACTGATAAGTCAGATGGACTAAAACCAAGCTTAAATATCCCAGGACTTAAAAATATTAACATACTAAAAAGCAATAAAAATATAACAATATCAATTAGCCTTAAAAAAGAAATAAAATCTCTTATATCAAATCACTATATTACATTCCTCACCAAAAATCCGTATATGCTTGGAATTGTGTTTACCAATACATATATCAAAAAATATGCTCTACAAAACAATACAAAAGATGTGAATAAGCCTTCATTAGTTCAAAACATTTTCAAAGAAAATCTTACTACTTCAACAAAACAAAAATTGGCAACAGACAAAGATAATGTAAATAAAGAAAAAAAAGAAAATTTTGTTAAAATAAAGAATTCTAATATTGCTAAAGCAAATAAATCATCAAATATAGTAGAAATGCCATTTATCAAATATGAAGATATTTTTGCGCCAGATAAAAAAGAACAAACAAACAAAAAAGACAATAAAAACATTAATTCTAAGAATAAATCAGAGGAATTACCTAAAAAAACAAAAATTATTACACAAACTAATGGTAAAAATTCTCTTAAGAAAACAAAATATAAGAAAAAATATAATTTTGATCTGACTATATCCCCAAAATCTAAAGAAAACAGTACTAATCTATTCAGGGTAATAGCCTCTTTAAGTGCTGTGCTTGGAATTGTACTTGTTACTTTGTTTTTATGGAAAAAATTGCTTTTTCTTAAATATAAGGGAAAACAAGATATTATAGATATCATAGGAATCCACCATTTTAGTTCAAGGCAATCTATAGCTATTGTTAAAATAGGTAAAGATAAGTTTTTACTGGGCATTACTCCCGAAAATATTAGTCTTTTAGCCAAATTAAATATAGCTGAAAATAGCCAAGATTCAATAATCACAAATTACAATGAGAATGAAAATAATCCATTAGAACAAAAGGCAGTGAATTTGATTAAAGAAAAATTTGGAAAACTCAAGAGGCTGTAATTATGAATGTGCATATACCATATGACATAAGCACATTGATGAAGATAGCAGGTATAGTGACTCTTCTTACACTTGCCCCAGCTATATTAATAATGCTCACCTCTTTCACCCGTATAATTATTGTATTCTCTTTATTAAGACAGGCATTAGGAACACAACAAATGCCACCTAATCAGGTCCTTATAGGCATATCTTTGTTCATAACATTCTTTTTAATGTCCCCTGTATTTAATAACGTATACAACAATGCCATAACTCCATATATGGAAAAGCAAATTCCATTAAATACCGCATATAAAAGGGCAGTAATGCCATTAAGAAAATTCATGTTGAAACAGACCAGAGAATCTGATCTCGCTCTATTTGTAGATATTGCTCATATGCCAAGGCCAAAAACAGTAGATGAACTTCCTATGAGAATCATAATACCTGCATTTATAACAAGTGAGCTGAAAACAGCCTTTCAGATAGGCTTCTTTATATACATACCATTTTTAATTATTGACATGGTAGTGGCATCTATACTGCTTTCAATGGGAATGCTTATGCTACCACCTGTGATGATATCTTTACCTTTTAAATTAATGCTGTTTGTTCTGGTAGATGGATGGCATCTTTTAATTGCATCCTTAATAAAAAGTTTTGGAGTTTAAAATGAGTAGCGAATTTGTATTAAAAATCTCATATGAAACCCTAAAAGTAATGCTATTAATCTCTATGCCCATGCTTTTGGCAGGACTTATTGTAGGAGTTATTATAAGCATAATTCAGGTTATGACCCAAATTCAGGAAATGACCTTAACATTTGTGCCAAAAATTATAGCAGTATTTGTAACAATGATGATATTCGGGCCGTGGATGTTAAGAAAGCTGACAGATTTTACTGTAAATATAATAACACAAATACCAAATTTTATAAGGTGAAAATATGATAGATCCTATTGTATTTATATTAATCTTCATAAGAATAAGTATAATAATGATGTTTATACCTATATTTGGATCACCAAGCATCCCTTGGATTGTTAAGGTAGGTTTTTGCCTACTGTTGTCAGTTATATTAACAAATTCCATAAATTTGCAGATGGTTAATACCAATAATAGTGTCCTTATTACAAGTATTATGAGCGATTTTGTTATTGGCATATCTATTGGACTTATAATTAGATTCATATTTGATGGAATTCAAATGGCAGGGCAATATATCTCATATGAAATGGGTTTAACAGTAATGAATGTTATTGATCCTATATCAAACACACAAATCCCTATTATATCTCAATTAAAGCAATTAATAGCAATTCTTATATTTTTTGCAGTAAATGGACATCATTATCTTATAAAGGCTATAGCAGAAAGTTTTGAATATATACCTATAGGAAAACCTATTTTTAACCAATATCTGTTGAAAAATATTATCCAGTTATCAGGAAAAATATTTATTATTGCTATAGAGCTTTCAGCACCAATTCTTATAGCAATGTTTGCTACTAATCTAGCAATGGCAATAATAGCAAGAGCAATGCCCCAAATAAATATATTTGTTATTTCTTTTCCTTTGTATATTGGAATAGGACTTATAATAATGGGTATTTTCATGCCATTTTTTATGAAATTTATAAAAAATTCTATGTATTGGATGATAAAGGACATTTACAATAATCTGAGAATATTAGGAGCTTGATATGCCGATTTTTCAAGAAGAAAGAACAGAACCAGCGACCCCGAAAAGAAAAGAAGAAGCGCGAAAAAAAGGAAATGTAGCAAAAACAAGAGAATTGCCATCAGCAATGCTGATACTCACAATGGGAATAGTTCTCTATTTTTGTGGTTCTAATTTAAGTACTTCCATGATGGGTTATTTCAGGTATTATTGGTCAGACTTTTCTACACCAATCACTATATCAAGCATGTCTAATCTTTCAATATGTATAATTCAGCAAATAATAACACTAACTGCACCGTTATTTATTGCTCTTATATTGGTTTCTGTATTTTCTTATGTGATTCAATGTGGTTTTATATTTAGCACAGATGCCTTAATGCCAGATATATCCCGTATTAATCCTCTAAGTGGCATAAAACGCCTATTTTCTTTTACCGCATTGATGGAGTTAATAAAATCTATGATAAAACTATTTATAGTAGGTTATGTATCATATAGAGTTTTAGCTCCAGAAGCAGAAAAGATATCCTCTTTTATAGGAGCTCCTATTTATCACATACTCCTTTACACATCAAAGATATCTCTAAAGCTTATATTATACTCCGGCATAGCACTTTTAGCTCTTTCTGCCTGTGATTATTTATTTCAGAGATATCAACATGAACAAAATCTCAAGATGACAAAACAAGAAATTAAAGAAGAAATGAAAGAAAGAGAAGGAGATCCAAAAATCAAGGCAAGGATAAGAAGTCTTCAAAGACAGATGGCCATGAGCAGAATGATGCAAGAAGTACCCAAATCAGACGTTGTTATAACAAATCCTATACGGATCGCTGTTGCTATAAAATATAACAGTAAAGATATGTATGCACCAAAGGTTGTTGCTAAAGGCTATGGATTTATAGCCGCAAGAATTAAAGAAATAGCAAGAAGATATGGGATACCAGTTATAGAAAATAAATGGCTTGCAAGAATGTTAATTAAAGTAGAGGTGGGAGCATATATACCAACAAAGTTGTATAGAGCAGTAGCAGAAATACTTGCCTATATTTATCAATTAAGAGGAAGATACCATGAAGTGGCTTAACAGAATGGATATGTTAGCTGCCCTTGGTTTTGTAATAATTCTTATAGTAATGGTTATTCCTATACCTCCTTTTATGTTAGACTTGCTTCTTTCATTCAACATCAGTTTTTCACTCATAATATTACTGGTTTCTATGTATATATCACATCCTCTTGAACTATCAGCTTTTCCATCAATACTACTGATGGCAACATTATTTAGACTTTCTTTGAATATATCATCTACCAGGCTGATTTTACTTCACGGCAATAATGGATCTTTTGCTGCCGGAAAAGTTATTCATTCATTTGGGCAATTTGTAGTTGGTGGAAACTATGTAGTGGGATTTATTGTATTCCTAATTTTGGTTGTAATCAATTTTATAGTAATCACCAAAGGAGCTGGCAGAATAGCAGAAGTTGCAGCAAGATTCACCTTAGATGCTATGCCAGGAAAACAAATGAGTATAGATGCAGATCTAAACGCAGGACTCATAGATGAACAAGAGGCAAGAAAAAGAAGGCAAGAAATTGCAAGAGAAGCAGATTTTTATGGGGCAATGGATGGAGCAAGCAAGTTTGTAAGAGGAGATGCGATAGCATCAATAATAATAACTGTTATTAACATATTAGGGGGTCTTATTATAGGTGTACTACAAAAAGGAATGCCTATATCAAAAGCTGCCCATACCTATACAATCTTAACAGTTGGCGATGGTTTAGTAAGTCAAATACCAGCATTAATTATCTCAACAGCAGCAGGTATAATCATATCTAGAGCCTCATCTGCTTCAAATCTAGCTGAAGAAATGGGAACCCAACTCTTTTCATATCCAAAAGCAATACAAACAGCATCTTTCATCTTATTAGGGCTTGGTTTGGTTCCTGGACTACCTCATATACCTTTTATGATGCTGGGAATTATTATGGGAGGAATTGGCTTATTAAAGGAAAAATTGCATACACCAACACAAGAGGAGGAAGAAAATGAGGAACCAGAAGAGGAAGAAGAAATAAGAGTATTACCACCTGATCCAATAAGTATTGAAGTAGGATATAGGTTGATAGGGCTTGTTGATGTAGAACAAGGCGGAGATATATTGGAAAGAATAAAGATGATCAGAAAAAAGTATGCGCAAGAGATGGGATTTATACTTCCACCTGTAAGAATAAAAGACAATCTTGATATTTCACCCAACTCATACTTAATACTAATAAAAGGTGTAGAAGTTGCCAAAGGAGAATTAATGTTAGGGCGATATCTCGCGATAAATCCTGGAAATATAAAAGATGATATCCAAGGGATACCTACAAAAGACCCAGTATTTGGCTTACCTGCAAAATGGATAAAGGAAAATGATTCAAAGGTAGCAAAAGAATTGGGATATACAGTAGTAGATCCTTCTACTGTGCTTATGACCCATTTTACAGAAGTAGTAAAATCATATTGTCATGAACTTCTGGACAGGGAAGAAGTGCAATCCTTAATAGATAGTATAAGAGAAACACATCCTAAGGTAATAGAAGAGCTTATTCCCAATCAATTGACACTTGGAGCTGTGCAAAAGGTGCTACAAAATCTATTAAAAGAACAAGTTCCCATAAGAGATTTAGTGACTATATTAGAAGCACTAGCTGATCATACAGCTGTTACAAAAGACCCTGATGCATTGACAGAATATGTAAGAGAAAGACTTGGCAGATCTATTGTAAAACAATATGAATCGGATGGTGTCTTATATGTAGCAACATTGGACCATGATCTTGAAAAGATCATAGAAGAATCCATACAGCAAACCAGCTTTGGCCTTTATCCTATATTGTCTCCCGATATACTTAATAAGTTCTTGTCAGAACTGAATGAAAAGATCAAAAAGCTTGGCTCTCAAGGACATCTTCCGATTATACTTTGTTCTCCAAATGTTAGAAGGCTTGTAAAAAAGCTAACAGAAAGAAATATGCCAAATCTTATTGTTCTATCTTACACGGAAATCCCAAGAGAAATAAAAATAAATTCAGTAGGAATAATAAGGGTAAATAAAAATGAAAATTAAAAAATTTCAGGCAAAAACAGTAAAAGAAGCACTGGATCAAATAAAAAAGACTTTGGGACCAGATGCATTGGTCCTATCAATAAAAAAGCAGGGACTTTTAAATAAATATGTAGAAGTCACCGCTGCAATTGATACTCCAATGGAAGATAGCACTGGTGAAATAAAAAATGGACAGTTTGATGCAATAAATGAACTAAATGCTATTCAAGACGAAATAAAAGAAATTAAAGAGATAATAAAATCTTTTATTCCAATAGGCTCGTTCAAAGAAGGAGTTTTTCCATTTTTCCAGCAGGTAAAGAAAAAAGGACTATCTGAAGAGATTGCTATAAAGCTTATAGAAGCCCTAGAAGAAGGGATTTTATCAGAAGGTTTTGATAGAAATATATCTTTAAAAGACTTTCTGTATGAACTGTTATGCAGGCTTGTAGATGTATTACCACCTATTGAAGAATTGGATAAAAGGATTGGATTATTCATAGGACCATCTGGTGCTGGAAAGACTACCACTATAGCAAAATTAGCTGGAAAACTTATTACAAAAGGAAAAGTTGGCCTTATATCTTTAAATGATAAACCAATAGGTAGTCTTGTACTTGAATACTATGCGGATATGTTTCAAATACCAGTTTGCTTAGTTAATAATCCTACAGACCTAATCAAAAGTGTAAACTCATACTCTGATAAAGACTTTATTTTAATAGATACCCCAGGATTTAGCCCGAATGATAGGCTGAGTAAGCAACGTCTTATTAAATATATTAGCCGCTTAAACCAAGGAATTATAGGATATATGGTTCTTGATGTAGCAATGAAAGATGAAGAAATTTTAAATCTTATAAAGGAACTTAAGCCTATAAACATCTCAGCACTTTTATTCACTAAAATAGATGAGGCAAAAACAATGGGAACAATATTCAATCAAATGGTATACACTGGCAAACCTTTATCCTATTTAGGAACAGGAGTGATAGTCCCAGATGATATAGAAGTTGTTACACCGTATAGGCTTATAGACCTTATAATCAATTCAAGGAGTGATAGCCATGCTGAAAGAACTGAGAAGGCCAGTTGGACAAACCAGTAATAGAATGTTTCCATCTGGATATTTAAGTAAGGTTGCAAAAGGGGAAAATACGAGAGTTATTTCAATTACAAGTGGAAAAGGGGGGGTAGGAAAAACTAATATAGCCACAAACTTAGCATACGCTTTGGTGCAATCAGGGAAAAAAGTTCTTGTATTTGATGCAGACTTAGGACTTGCAAACATAGACATACTATTGGGTATTACCCCAGAATATACCATTGAGCATGTAATCAAAGGAAAAAAGAAACTAGAAGAGATAATTGTTCATACCCCTGAAGGAATACATATCCTACCAAGCAGTTCAGGTGTTGAAGAACTGACAAATCTAAGTTTATTTCAGAAAAAGAAATTAGTAGATGAATTTTCTCTTTTAAACGACATTTATGATTTTTTAATAATCGATACTCCAGCAGGTATCTCCTCTAATGTAATATATTTCAATCTTGCTGCAACTGAAATAATAAATGTAGTGGAGCCAGATCCTACATCATTCACTGATGCATATGCATTAATGAAGGTATTATCAGTCAGATATGGGGCTCATGAATTTAAAATCATTGTGAATTGTGTAGATTCAGAAATGCAAGCAAAAGATATATTTCATAAGATGAGTCTGGTTTGTGAAAGATTTCTTAATATAAAACTCCAATATCTTGGGCATGTATTTAAAGATGAAAAATTAATAGATGCTGTAAGAAGACAAAAGCCTGTTATGGAAATACATCCTTACTCAAAAGCCAGTAGATGTATCCAACAAATATGCAATACATTATGTGATATTGACCCAGAAAGACATATTTCAGGTTTTAAGAGATTTTTAAATAGACTATTTACCAGGGAGAAAAACAATGACGAAATTTAATGACACAGCAAAAATCTATAAAGAAAATTATGAAAATGAAAGAGAAAGCCTGATACTGGAAAACCTTCCTCTTGTTAAATATATCGTGGACAAAATGAGTGTATATCTACCACCATCTATAGAAAAAGAAGATCTTATAGAAGCTGGCATTATGGGCCTTATAGATGCTGTGGATAAATATGATCCTGACAGGAATTGCAAATTCAGTACTTATGCAAGATTTAGAATAAAAGGGGCAATATTAGATGAACTAAGATCCTTAGATATTATTCCTAAATCAATGCGGCAAAAGTCAAAACAGATAGAAGAAGTCCATAATAAATTAGAAAATAAGCTGGGAAGATCACCAACAGATAAAGAAATGGCAGATGAGTTAGGAATAACAGAAGAGAAATATAATAAGCTTCTGTTCGGACTTAGAAGTGCCTTTATCATAAACTTTGACGATTTTAAGAGTCTAAAAGTTAATGATGAAGATCAAGACGGATTTGAGGCATTACTTGAAAGCAATGAACCATATCCAGATGAAAATGTATTATTAAAAGAAGTATCTGATATTCTTGCTGAAGAGATCGAAAAATTACCTGAAAGAGCAAAATTAGTTATAACTTTATACTATTATGAAGAAATGACTATAACTGAAATAGCCAAAATTCTAAACCTTGCCAAATCAACTGTCTCAGAAATCCATACAAAAACGCTTATAAAACTTAGAGCAAGACTTAAAAAGAAACTAAGGGAGGAAGATTATGGATAATATAATCAATGAGCTGGCAAAATATCTCTCTTTTACCCAAATGAGACATAAAATATTGGCAAGTAACATTGCTAATGCTGATACACCGCATTATAAAGCGTTTGATTTAAGATTTAAAGACATATTTAAAAAATCTAATATGGTTAGAAGAATTAACATGGTTTTAACTAATAGTAGACATATAAGACCAGCTTATTTGATGCAAGAAACTCCAAAATTAATAGTAACACCACCTCTTACAGTAAGCCAAGATGGAAACTGGGTAGATTTAGAGTACCAGATGGCACAGCTTGCAGAAAATACTATGGAATATGAAATTGCTACTCAGCTTTTGGCAAAAAAATTTGAAGAGATAAAATTTGCAATATCAGAGGGGAGGTGATTATATGGATTCCTTTTTACCTATGAAGATAGCAGCATCGGGTCTGATGGTACAAAGATTGAGAATGAATATTATTGCCAGTAATATAGCTAATGCTGAAACCACAAAAACACCCAATGGAGGGCCATATAGAAGAAAAGATATATTTGTTATGAGTGTGCCTGTTGATAAGGGAATATATGAAGTAGTTCCTATATCAATTATAAATGATCCACGACCATTTAAGGTTGTATATGATCCCTCACATCCTGATGCAGATAAAAATGGATATGTAAAAATGCCAAATGTCAGTCCTATAGAAGAAATGATTAATATGATCTCCGCAACCAGAGCATACGAAGCAAATATTGCTGTTATCAGCAATACAAAGACAATGATTGCAAAAACACTGGAGATACTTAGATGATACGTCCATTTATAGATACAAATATTATAAATAATGTTTTTAACAAACCTATAAAAAATCAGATTTATGGAACAGGAAAGATTGATTTTTCTCAGTTTCTAATAGACATAGTAACAGAACTCGTAAATGACAGTAATAATGGTGTGTCTACTCATATATTTAACAAACAAGACATATCAATTAAGGACTCTGAGTCTAATATCCCAGAAGCAAAAATAAAAGATATAGAAAATTGGAAGCACAATTTTATAAATAAGGATTTTAAAACAACAGAAAAAGATATTATTCCTCTCTATAACTCTATCTTAATTAATCATGATATGAAATCTCAACTAGATATATTAAAACAACAAAATAATATTTTAATTAACAATAAAATATATTCACAAAAGAATATGAAATTCAATAAAAACAAGATTAATCAAGATAAAATATTAAAAAACATTAAAAACCATAAAATACTCATATCAGATTTAAAATATAAGTTTTTAAAAATAATTAATAAATCTTGTGAGATCACCAACAATAATATCCAAGGAAATAAAGCCCAGCATATAGTTAAACAAAAAAATAAGACAAATAAAATATACAAAAATATACCTCCTTCCTATAAAAAGAGCAGTATTTGCTTACTACAAAATCTTAAAGATTATAACAAAATAATAAGTGAAATTAGTTGCAAATCATATAAAATTGCTAACAAAAATGGGAAATTAAGCTTAATTTATAAATATCAAAATAAATTTAAAGATACTTCAAATAAAAAAAATTATAATACTGATAATATTGAAAATAGAGATATCTATAAAACGAATATATTATTTATTGAGAATAATAAAGAAAAAGAAATTTCAGACCAAAAAAATCCTATCGTAGAAATAAAAACTCAAACACAGAATCTGACACAGATAATTGAACAAGATAATAATATTCAATCTAAAGATACTCGCCTTGTTAATATGAAAATAATGTCTAATGGCGACAGAGATGTTTTTGATAAAAAAGATATTAATGAAACTATTGCTAACAAGCTAAAAACAAAAGCTTTCTTGCTACATAAACAAAAAAAATCTGAAGTTGCAATCCAAAATCCTAAGCATTTTGTTACAAAAAATAATAATGACTCCAAAACAAACGGAGATTTACACAATAACAAACATAACACCTCTGCACATGAATTTTCTGCCAATTCAAATGATAAGCACATACATATATATGTGGACAAATCAGATAATGACCCAACCATCCATGCAACAAGTAATATTGACAGAATAAATGTCAAAACAGAAAAAACAGATATTACACAAAAAAGAGATATTTATAATCATCGTGCGACAGCACAAATTTTTAAAATAAAAAGTACTAAAAAGGAATTAGAGAATATCAAAGCCAAGACAGAAAATTTATTTACTAAATCAAAAAAATATTTTCCATTAAAAAGCCAGCCTTCCTACGAAATAAAAACTGGATTAATGTTACAAAACAAACCTATCTCTGAACAAGAAATCGCTCTTTTAATTAATAAAGATAAAAACATTATTAAAGGAAATCATAAAGAAGCAACTAAATATATAATTTCTGAATCCCATATCAAGATAGATTATTCCCATGTGTCTGAGGCTAATATTGCAGATAAACTGCAAAACAATATTGAATCATTTGATAAAGCAGATTTAGTTCGCCAATTAACTGAGAATATACATCTTTATACAAGTAAAGATCACAAACAGGAAATAATTGTCAACCTAAAACCAGAATTTTTGGGAAAATTGAGAATAAGAATTCTATTTGAAGCTAACCATGTCAAGATAGAATTTGTAACAGAAAATCATATTACAAAGAATGTAATAAACAGCCATTTGCCTATATTACAGCAAATACTAAATGAACAGGGACTACCTGTTCAAGAAATCAGCATACTTATGAATTGGCAAGGCTATCAGGAAAACAGAAAATTTTTTGGTTATGATACAAAAAGATCATTCTCAAGTTCCAAAAACGTAAACCCTTTTATAAAGGCCATCTCCTCTCATAAAAAAATATATAACTTGGAGGAGACTGGAGATATGGATTATTGGGCATAAATAAATTTAAGAAAGGAGGTGATAAAAAATGCAAACACAAAAAGTAAATTCAATGGATCCTGTTTACAATAAATACGATAGAGTAACACCTGAAAAATTACTTGATGAAACAGTATTTTATAAGCTGCTTATTACACAGCTTAAAAATCAAGATCCTTTATCTCCTATGAAACCAGAAGATTTTACTGCTCAACTGGCCCAACTGAGTCAACTTGAAGAAGCAAGAAAGTTAAATGATTATATGAGGCTAATGTCAGCAGGTCTTATTGGAAAAGAGATTACTACTACCAGCAGTGATCAATCCAGAAAAGTAACAGGCATAGAAGTAGATCAAAAGGAGCACAAAGTGATGTTAGATCTTGATGATGGGTCTACTGCCGATCTAAAAGACATTAAATCTATAACATTCACCAATCTAAAAAAACAAGGAGGTGTAAAAAATGATTAAATCTATGTTTACAGCAATAACTGGTTTAAGATCCAATAATTTAGCAATGGGTGTAATAGGTAATAATGTTGCAAACATAAATACTTGGGGTTTTAAGGCACAACGTTATAGCTTTGCAGATATACTTGGAGCTTCTGTTGGCAACTTACGTATTGGAGGTGGAACAAAACTCAGTAATATCACCCCGAATTTTACTCAAGGATCAGTTTTAAATACAGGCAATCCTCTTGATATGGCCATTGATGGTAATGGCTTTTTTATAGTAAAAGATCCTTTAGAAGATGCCAATTATTATACAAGGGTAGGACAATTTATTATAGATGATTCAGGTAATGTATCTACGCCAGAAGGATATGTACTTCAAGGATGGCAAATAGACGAAAATGGAAATATAGGAACCACATTAGAAGATATAAATATATCCAATATTTCAAGTCTTCCAAAAGCAACCTCATTAGTCCAAATGAATATGAACTTAAACAAGGAAGACAGTGTCCCTGTAAAAGCCTGGAGTCTGGATGCACAAAATGGCCCGGATAAAGAAAGCTATAATTATTCAACAAATACTGTTGTATATGACGCTTATGGTTCTGCTCATACTGTCAGCCTATATTTCAGAAAAACAGCAGATAATACATGGGAAGTTCATTATGTATATAAAGATGATTCAGGTCAATACAAAGAAGCAGGTACTCAAAATCTTATATTTAATACAGATCCCGCTGGAGCTCTAAAAACAGACAATAGTGACACCCCTATCCACTTTTCTGACTGGAACTTAAGTATAAAGTTTGATTATGGAACCGGAACAGATGAAGGAGGAACAGGTCTTGATGGAACAACTCAGTTTTCTCAGGAATCAAATGTAAGTTTTATTCACCAAAATGGGCAAGAACCGGGTTCTCTCACAAGAGATGTAACTATAGATGAAGAAGGTTACCTATATGGCATATTTTCTAATGGAACTATAAGACCTCTTTATAAAATACCAATAGCCAATTTTGCCAGTCCATGGAATCTGGAAGAGTTAGGAAATAACATATATGGAATTACAAATAAATCTGGAGAACCAATAATAGGTAGTGCAGGTGCAGGTGGAAGAGGAAAAATTCTTTCTGGCTACTTAGAACAGTCAAATGTTGATTTAGCTACAGAATTTACTAACCTCATTTTAAGCCAGCGCGCATTCCAAGCTAATGCTCGGATTATTACTACTAGTGATGAACTCCTTACCGAGCTTGTAAACCTAAAACGTTAAGAGGGGGTGATCCTCTATGATTCCTGGTATATATTTCGACACACTTAATGAAATTGTTCGGCAAAAAGAATTGGCCGTTATAAGTCAAAATTTGGCAAACATTTCTACTCCGGGCTATAAACAAGACAAAGTAGCATTTTACAGATACTTATTTTCTGTAATTGAGAGAAAAAAAATAGATTTTTCAGAGGGAGATCTGGAACCAACAGGAAATCCATTAGATATTGCTATATCTGGAGAAAAAGACGCCTTTTTTGTGGTTACTACCCCTGATGGTAAAACATTTTATACAAGAAGGGGCGACCTGTTTTTAGATAAAGAGAAGAGACTTATTACCAGAAATGGCTTTATTGTTCAAGGTGAAAAAGGAGAAATAATACTAAAAGGAAATAAAGTAAAGATAACAGAAGATGGAAAGATATGGGTAGATGGAAAAATGGTAGATAAATTAAAAGTAGTGGCTCTTCCTATTAATGGAATAAAAAGATACGGAAGGAGTCTATTTTATATACAGGGAAATTTATCTCCAAAATCTGCATCAGAATACAAGGTATTTCAGGGATACTTGGAAGGATCTAATGTTAAACCTGTAGAAGAAGTGGCTAATATGGTAAATTGCCTAAGAAATTATGAAATATGCCAAAAATCTATACAGTCTCAAGATGAAACAACATCTAGACTGATAAATGATGTGGGAATTGTAAGAATATAGAAAAGGAGGTGATCCTTTATGTTAAAGGCACTATGGATAGCAGCCACAGGCATGGAAGCACAAAATCTAAACATAGATGTCATAGCTAATAATCTTGCTAATGTTAATACATCTGGATTTAAAAAAGATAGAGCAGATTTTGAAGATCTAATGTATCAAACAATAAAACTTGCTGGAGCTCCTGCTACATCGCAAACACAGGTTCCCACAGGTATAGATATTGGCCAAGGTGTAAGACCTGTGGCTATACAAAAAATATTTTCTCAGGGAGACTATAAACAGACAAATAATCCCCTTGATCTTGCAATAGAAGGAGATGGATTTTTCCAAATATTACTTCCTAATGGTGACTTAGCATATACAAGGGCTGGAGCATTCAAGTTAGATAGAGATGGAAGGCTTGTTACAGCAGATGGCGACCCTTTACAGCCCGAAATAAGTATTCCCCAAGATGCTGAAGCAATAAACATAGGCGAAGATGGCACAGTATCAGTGCTTCAGCCAGGAAACACTTCTCCTACTCAATTGGGACAGATCCAACTTGTTAGATTCATAAATCCTGCTGGTTTAAAGAGCATAGGAAGAAATCTATTTGTACCAACAGATTCATCAGGAGAACCTATACTTGGGGTGCCAGGTGAAAATGGATTTGGCACCATAGCACAAGGCTATTTAGAAATGTCCAATGTAAGTGTTGTAGAAGAGATGGTAAACATGATTTTAGCTCAAAGGGCATATGAAATAAATGCAAAAGCTATCCAAACAGCTGATGAGATGTTGCAGATGGCTAATAATATAAAACGTTAAAAAGATGAGAGTCATGAAAAGGGCAATATATATAATGTTAATAATACTTATATTTGGGGCTCCGCCCTTATTAGGGGCGGAGATAAAAATAGTTAAGTCTATAATAAATACTAATAAAGAAAAAATATATCTAAAAGATATTGCTCAACTCAGAGGATGTAGTTCGAAGTGGAAGCACATATTGCTTGCTCATATTAGTTCACCAGGGAGTTCAATACAACTTCCTGAAGGATATATAAAAGCCAGATTAAAACTAAAAGGTGTTCCTATTGAAAAAATAAAATTGGTTATACCTAAGATTGTTAAGATAAAAAGAGAAGCGACAAGAATAACAGAAAGAGATCTTATGGCTATTGCAAAACATTGTGTTGAAGAAAATAATCCCTGGGGAAAAAGACTTAAGATAATCACTATAAAGGCAAAAAATGAAATTTTACTCCCAAAAGGTAGACTAAGCTATTCTTGTCAGCTTTTTACTTCTCCTATAGGGGATTTTTCAATACCAATAATATTCAAGGTTAATGGAGAAATTGTATCAAGAACATGGGTAATGGTAAAAACAAAACTTATTGCCCCCATTATTGTATCAGCCTATCCCATAAGAAGAGGCGAGTTGATCACAAAGGATAAAATAAAAGTAGTTAAAAAAGATATTACCAGGTTACCTGCTGGTGTATTTACTAATAAAAGTGAAGTAGTTGGAAAAAGGGCAAAAATAAATATTGGTATAAATAGGGTCATATATAAGAATATGGTAGAAATTCCCCCTATTATAAGAAGGGGGCAAAGAGTAGTAATTGTCGCTGAGTCAGATAATCTTAAAGTAACTGCACCTGGGAAAGCAAAGGAAAATGGAAGATTAGGTGATATTATAAAAGTAGAAAATATTTTATCTAAAAAAATAATCACAGGAAAAGTAGTGGACAGTCAAACCGTAAAGGTGAAATTCTGAGGTAAGGTGGTGATAACATGAAAACATTTTTTGGAATAACTATTATACTAATATTTATAACAGCATGTGCTTCCACAGAACCTAAGAAAAAAACTACGTATATAACTCTCCAACAAAATACTATTCTACAAAAAAAACAAAAATCAAAGCCATCTTACGTTGAATATTCTCTCTTGCAAAATCCAGCATCCAGAAAAAGTTTGTTTTCTGATCATAGAGCAATGCAAAAAGGGGATATTTTAACAGTCAGGATCGTAGAAAAAGCAACTGCGTCAGGAGAAGCTGATACTTCTACATCCAGAAAAAATACATTTGGGGGGATATTAGAAAATTTCTTTGGTCTTAATTTGCATGGGCATAATCAACTTTCTGGAAAAAATGAAATGTCTTTTGAAGGAAAAGGCAAAACCAACAGAAGTGATCAATTTTCGGCTACAATTACTGTAAAGGTAATAGAAGTCCTTCCCAATGGAAATTTAAGGATAGAAGGAAAAAGAGATCTAATAATAAATAATGAACACAGATATATAGTGCTTAAAGGTATTGTAAGGCCAGAAGATATATCTTATAACAATGAAGTTCTTTCCACCCAAATAGCAGATGCTGAAGTTACATATAAAGGAAAAGGCGTTATTGCAAGAAGACAAGGACCAGGTTGGGGAATGTGGTTGCTTAATCTCCTACTCCCATTTTAGGAGGTGGAAATTATGAAAAAATATTATTTAATTATCTTGGTATTTGCTTTAGTAATTGGATTTACAAATAATGCTAACTCAGAAAGAATAAAAGATATAGCAAGAATATATGGTGTAAGAAGCTATAGACTTATAGGATATGGATTGGTAGCAGGACTTCCTGGAACAGGGGATAAAGAACAAACTGTTTTTAGTATCCAATCCTTAACAAATATGCTCCAAAGATATGGAATAAATGTGGATCCTTCAAAAATAAGAGTAAGAAATGTTGCCGCTGTGATGGTTACAGCAGATATTCCTCCATTTGCGAAACCAGGAATGAGGGTAGATGCTATTGTATCCTCAATAGGAGATGCAAAAAGTCTTCAAGGAGGCACTTTACTTTTAACTCCATTAAGAGCCATTGATGGTAAAATATATGCAATGGCTCAAGGGCCAATATCCATAGGTGGTGGTTTTTTTGCAGGAGGAGCCGGAGCAAGTGTCAGCAAAAATATCACTACAACAGGCAGAATAGTAAATGGTGTAATAATAGAAAGAGAACTCCCTTTTCATTTAGCATTAAATGGAAACTCTATATCTATCATACTAAACTATCCAGATTTTAGTACTGCTGACAATATTGCAAAAGTTATCAATAGAAATCTAAAAATAGATATTGCAAAAGCAATAGATCCAACTACTATAAAAGTGAAGGTCTTAGAAAAGAATAACATAGTAGATTTTCTGGCAAAATTAGAAAATATGGATGTTCCAGTAGAAATGAGAGCAAAGGTAATAATAAATGAGAGAACAGGTACAGTAGTTATTGGAAAAGATGTCAAGATATCAACAGTTGCAATTGCTCATGGTGGTCTAAGTATTGTAGTTAAAGAAACACCAAAAGTAAGTCAACCCCTACCCTTCTCTACTGGCGAGACTATAATAACTCCTGAGACAAAAATAGAAATAAAAGAGGAAAAAAAGCCTCTTTTTATTGTTCCAAAGACAGCCACTATATCAGATCTGGTAAAAGCACTAAATGCTATAGGAGGAACTCCAAGAGACTTAATAGCAATACTTGAAGCAATAAAAGAAGCAGGAGCACTTCATGCAGAAATAGAAGTGATATAAAAGGAGGATAAAAATGATAGAAAAGATTGGTAATAATATATCAGTAGAAAGACAAAAACTCAAAGAAGCATGTAAAAAATTTGAAGCCATATTTATAGAATATATGTTAAAAACTATGAGAAAATCTATTCCAAAATCGAACCTATTTAAAAGAGAAAATGCTGAAGAAATATACACTTCTCTTTTTGACCAAAAAATAGCAGAAAAGATAGCAGAAAGTAAAGGACTCGGTATATCTGAAATACTTTATGAAAAGTTATCAAAACTTATTACTGAGCGAACATATCAAAAAAAAGGACGATAATAGAGATAAAAAAGGAGGTGGCTATTCATGAAAATTTCAAAAATTGGCTTAAATCACACTTATAATATAAATCAGATAAAACAAAACTCGGATAATACACGGCCCCAGCAAACTCATTCAGAGAAAAAAATAAAAGAAGATATAAGCCTGTCTGGTAAGAATGAAATAAAAAAATATAAAGAAATGGTAAAAAATATGTCAGAAATAAGAGAAGATAGAGTAAAAGAGCTAAAAAATTCCATCGAGCAAGGAAATTATAAAGTGAATGCTAAAGAAGTAGCTAATAAAATATTAGAAGATATAATACTTGGAGCAAAATAGAAATGATAACAGGCCTTTTTGACATAGCTCTCAATAGTATAAAGGTGGCACAAACAGGTCTTGATATAACTGGCAATAATGTAGCAAATGTTGAAACTCCTGGCTACTCAAGAAGATCTTTGGTAATTGCTCAACTTCCTCATAATAAAGGATCTGTGGTTAAAGAAATAAAAAGAGAATCCAGTCCATTTGTGGAATCCTCATGGCAAGATGCTATGGGACCATTAGGATATTATAAAATAAAAGATCAAGTATTAAATGAATTAGAAGGTGTATTTAATGAACTTGAATCAGGTGGTATAAATCAGGCCCTGAAAGATTTTTGGAATGCATGGGAAATGGTAGCAAATGATCCAGCTGATATATCTTTAAGATCAATTTTAATACAAAGAGCACAGGCCCTTGCCAAAAATTTTAATATAAAAAAGGACCAGTTGCAACAAACAAGAAAGTTCCTTGACCCTGAAATAGACAGTCTTATTCAACATATAAATGATTTGACAAAAAGGTTATCAGAACTTAATTATAAAATAAAATTTGGAAAAACAGCAAAACAAGATATAAACTATTTATTAGATGAAAGAGACAATATATTAAGAGAGCTTTCAGAAGATTTAGGAATAAATTCCTTCACGGATAAAAATGGGCAAGTAAGTGTTTTATTAAAAGGGCAAGCACTTGTCATGGGAAGTCAATCCTTTAAGCTTACTTCTAAAATAGATGCAGAAGGTAATATCAAGATATTATGGAATAATAATATAGACATAACTTCTAGAATCAAAACTTTAGCAAAAGGCAAATTAAGTGCCTATCTGGAAATGAGAGATGAAATTATACCTAACTATATAAAAAAACTGGATGATCTTGCATATAATTTGGCAGATAAAATAAATTCGCAGCATAAAATAGGATATGATCTTTATGGTAATCCAGGGCAAGAGCTATTTGATATTGATACAGATA
>CAZMNC010000066.1:0-2332 GCA_964567535.1 uncultured Desulfobacterales bacterium
AAATATTTATTGATATTGTTAGATATATACGAAATTTAGCAATTCTTGCAGCATAAAAAAACAACACCACTTTAAAACAGGAACTGATTATAGCCACGCTCATAAGACCTATTATTCCCCAAATGTAAGAACAGAGCATAAAGGCTATACTTTCTATTATTGTTCCAACAAATAGTAGCTTACTTAATGTTACAAACATTTGAGCACTTTCAAAAAATGTTATATACACAGACTGAATACTCATTAATAAAAAAATAGCACTTCCAACATATGCTGCCATCACTTCCAATGGAGCATAAGTTGATCGTCTCCACCAGATGTAAAGTATTGCAAAAATAGCAATAATAGTATTTTGAACTAAAGTAAACCAAAAAGTATTTGATCGAATTTTGTGCTCTTCATCTATATTGCGCCTTCCTTTCATAATTGGTAACTCTCGTTTTGCACCGGCTATACATCCTAAATCAAATGTACTAATAAATCCCTCCACTACTTTTGCGAAGTTCCAATAACCCATTACCTCTGGAGGTAATATTCTTCTTATTACAAAATCTCTGAAGAATATTATAACTTGCCCAATAGTATTGCTGCTGCTGTAAACGAGCGAACTTTTTATAAAACTAATTCCGCCCTTTTTTTTTAACTGACTGTTTCTTCTCATAAATATTATTTAATTGTGTAGAAGAAGGTATGTTATAATATGTTAAAATTATGTAAACTTCATAGAAATCTTGATTTTATTCTACTAAAAAGAGATTTGCCTAAATAGATTAATCTTAATTTATTTACATTATTGTCTAAATCATCGTAATCTAGACGATAGCCTGATCTTATCATCATATCTTTACACAGAATCTCTATACACTTCAGCTCCAAACCATTAAGCTTTTGCTTATATTTTTGTATATTCCCTATATATATGTTTGTATCAGTTTTTCTTTCAGGGTCAACACTGGTATTTGATCTCCAAGGATATCCTAATATAGTAGGTCTTAACAAAAAATTATTAAAAGGTATTCCCAAAAACTTAGCAACTGCTCTCATCTCTTTTTCCGGATTACTTACCAAATCCTCATATCTCAAACAATAAACCTCCCTGTAGCTTCTAAACTCATGATAGTTCTTAAGAGAGTCATTTGCAATTGAAATCTGATGAAAAAAGTAACTGTATGGCAAAAAGGCATTTTGAGAAAGGTCACCTTTAAGGGAGGCTATACATGCCCGTGGATCTCTAATTATATGTATAACTTTCGACCCCGGAAAATTATTAAGATAATAAGTTATACAATGGCCTTTCTCAGGACATTTATTTATAATATATTTTTTGTCTTTTAGACTGTATCCAATAGATAAAAAATATGCAGCATTATAGGCTATAAATATATCTCTAATTGTGAACGATCCCTTGTCTCTGCTTAACAACATTAATATTTCTCTGAAAGAGCTGCAAAATTTTGATCGATCAAAGTCAGTATATACCTCCTGGTTACCTGTACTTCCTCTCAAAACAATAGTTTTTGTTAATGGAAGAGATAACTTATCATTACTAAGAATTACACCAACTATTTTATCAATATTTTTTGTTTTCAATCCTTCTCTAAGAGAGTTTAAGTTCCTCTCACGAGGATTTGGAAATAGATGATAATAAAGAAAATCTCTAAAGATACAATTTTCAACTGGAAAAACCATAAGATCAGGATGTCCATCAAGGAGATGGTGAAGGAGAGTAGTGCCAGACCTGTAGGCCCCAGTAATAAAGATATACTTGCCAGACTTATTAAACTCAGATATTAAATCTTGTATCATAATATAGAAACTTCATTTCTTTAAGTTAAGAGTTAGCCATTACCAGCAACTTCTTCCACCATCCATTATTAACACTGCACCTGTCATGTAACTCGAAGCATCTGAAATGAGAAATTGGATAGCACACTTATATTCATCTACGTGAGCCATCCTACCTAAGGGAATAAGATAAGAAAGTTTTTTTACAAATTCTTCAGGGTGATTGTTATATATTCCCCCCGGTGCAAGCACATTACATCGAACTCCATTTTTAGCCCAGTATGTAGCTAAATACTTGGTTAAGCCTATTATTCCATGTTTAATTACTGAATATGTAACAGGTTTTACTTCTTGTAGCTCCTCGGGAAGCCCTTCTTTTTGATATATCCTTTGATCAGGAGCTATAATTCCCAAGTCTGAAGATATATTAATAATAACGCCCCTGCCTGCTTTAGCCATTTCATATCCAAAAATTTTTGAACAGATAAAAGCTCCTGTCAACCCCACCTTAATCTCTTTTTCCCACTGTTCAATAGGAAATACCTCA
>CAZMNC010000067.1:0-9038 GCA_964567535.1 uncultured Desulfobacterales bacterium
CAAATAAAGTATATATTAAAACTCAGGCCTAATGATATTACGACCCTTTTACAATTAGCAAAAATATTAGAAAAAAGGGGTGACTATTCAGAAGCCTTGCAAATATATAAAAGGATAATACGTATATCTCCTAATAATGAAGAAGCACAGAATGGATATCTTAGATTGCGGTTAGAAGGGATAGAGGAAAAAGAAAAGGGTATTTAAATATGAGATTGGAATTTATAGAGGCAAGGGATTTGCCGGATGCATGGTTTCAATGTGTATACAGGATATTGGAATATGGAAGAGAGTATATAATTGAAAGAGGTAGCTATAAAGGGCAAAAGAGACTTGAATTAGACTATGTTACAATACATATAAAGTATCCTGACACCAGACCTCTTTTACCTGATATTCCACCATCTCTTGGCATACCAAATCCTGTTAGTGAAGATTATCTGGACGGTTATCTCCCTTATCTTATGTGTGCAAGTAAGAAACCTGAAGAGGAATATACTTATGGCCAGTATCTTGAGAAACAAATAGAAGAGGTTATACGTATATATACTCAAGATGGATTTGAGACGAATCAGGCATATATGACAGTAGGGGAGCCTGATTGTATATATATGAAAGATCCTCCGTGTTTGAGAGGAATTGACACTAGGATAAGAGATGGGAAATTACACTTTTTTGTATATTTCAGATCTTGGGATTTATGGAACGGCTTTCCTGCAAATTTAGCTGCCATACAATTGCTTAAGGAATATATGGCAGAAAACATTGGAGTGGAAGATGGTGAAATAGTGGCGGCAAGTAAAGGACTCCATTTATATGATTATGTATGGGAACTTGCAAAATTAAGAGCAATGAAAAAATGATCTATAAAAAGATTGATATAAAAGATATGGGTAAACATGATTTAGAGGCTTGGATACAGAAAAAAGGTTTTGATCCTTATAGAGCAAGACAGATATGGCATTGGATTTTGAAGAAAAATGTCAATTCATTTCAAAAAATGAGTAATGTGCCCAAGAGACTTAGGCAGATATTAACTGAAGAGGCAATATTAAGTCCCTTAGAACTTATTGACATATTGACTTCTAAAGAAGATGGTACAAAAAAGTATTTATTTAGGTCAAAGGATGGATATTATATAGAATCTGTTCTTATACCCGAAACAGATAAAAATTATTTTACAATATGTGTATCATCACAAGTAGGGTGTGCAATGGGTTGTATATTTTGTTATACTGCAAAACAGGGTTTTAAAAGAAATTTAACTACATCAGAAATAATTGATCAAGTAGTTCAAGTTAAGAGATCATTGTCTGATCCCTCAAAACTTAGAAATATAGTGTTTATGGGAATGGGTGAGCCTCTTGCTAATTATAATTGTGTAATAAAGGCTATTAAAATACTGATAGATCCATATGGTATGAATTTTTCTCATAGAAAGATAACAGTTTCTACATGTGGCCTTGTGCCCTGGATAAAAAAAATGAGTAAAGATATTAATGTAAACTTGGCCGTCTCTCTTAATGCTTCTAACAATAAAATTAGAAATATAATAATGCCTATAAACAAGACATATCCTCTGGAAGATCTTATTCATACATGTAGAGATTTTCCTCTTCCTAACAGGAGAAGGATAACATTTGAATATGTGCTTATAGATGGTTTAAATAACAGGGATGAAGATGCCTTAAGGCTTGTAAAATTAATAAAAGGAATAAAATCAAAGATTAATCTTATTCCTTTAAATACATGTCCTAATATAGATCTTGGTTCTCCTTCATATGAACAGGTTTTGCATTTTCAAAAAATACTTATTGAACACAATCTTACAGCAATTATAAGAAAAAGCAGAGGCAGAGATATTATGGCCGCATGTGGCCAGCTAAGCGGGTTTTATAGTGGATTATGTGGAAATTAAAATAAAAAGGCTTGAACACGGGAAGGATTTACCTCTTCCAAGATACATGACAGAGTGGTCTGCGGGCATGGATATCTATGCTGCTGTAGACACAGAAATAGTATTAAGGCCAGGCGAAAGGAAGCTTGTTCCTACAGGAATTTCTGTATCTATCCCGCCTGGTTTTGAGGCACAAATAAGACCAAGAAGTGGTCTCGCAATAAAATATGGTATTGGTATGCTTAATTCTCCGGGCACTATAGATGCAGATTATAGAGGCGAAATCAAAATAATTCTTATAAATCTTGGAGACAAACCATTTATAATAAAAAGAGGTGATAGAATTGCTCAAATGATTATTAACAAGATATCATACGCAAAGATAAAATTAGTTGATGAATTACCTCCTACTAATAGAGGAGAAGGAGGTTTTGGACATACTGGTGGATATACAACATATTGAAATTATTAGGAATTTAGCAAACACCAGACCTATAGTTTGGCAAACAGAGATAAATGGAAAAAAGGTTATAATAAAAGACTTTAGAAAAAATCGGTTCTTTTTTAGAAATACTGTTGGCAGATTTCTTGTTTGGAGAGAAGAGAGGACATATAGAAAATTGGCTGGCATAAAAGGTATTCCAAAATTATACGGCACAATTGACGGTTTGGCTTTGGTTATAGAATTTATAGCAGGTAAGAATCTTGGAAAAATAAAAAAAAGTGATAAACTTCCCAGCTCTTTTTTTGACTTTTTAGACAATACTGTTAGAACGATACATGATTTGGGTATTGTGCATTGTGATTTAAAGAAGGCAAGCAATATTATTTTAGGAGAAGATGGCTTTCCTTATATTATCGATTGGGCTGCATCAATTCATAAAGATGAATTTGATATACCTATACTTAAGCTGATATACGAAAGGTTTCGCATAGATGACGAATTGGCAATAATTAAACATAAACTGAAATATGCCCCTTATCTGGTTACTAAAAGAGAAAGAATAAGATACAATTATCATAGTCCATTTGAAAGATTTGTAAGGAAAATGAGAGATACAATATTACCTGTATTTCAAAAATTGATGTGATACTTATTCTTTAAAAGATACAAAGATCTTATTAGCTACTCCTCTACCTAAGGCTAAACGTGTTTGTTTGCATGCTATTATAAGTCTTCCCATGCCTGTATTAGATATTACTTCAATTTCATCCCCTATACGGATTCCCATAGAAACAAGTCGTTGTCTTATCCCTATCCCTCCAACTATATCTTTTATAATTAAGCATTCCCCTTCTTTTGCCATTGAAAGAGGCATAAATGGTTTTCTTTTGGAAAGACATGCACTACATAATCCATATATCTCCATTTTGTGCTGAAGCATATGAAATCCAAAACGGTTAGCTATTCTTTTTTGTAAGGTCTCCATTTCATCATCTTTAAATTCTATAATCTTGCCACATTTTGTGCAAATGAGATGATCATGATGTTTTCCCAAATGTCTATGTTCATATAGAATAGGTTTTCCTTCAAAGATCTTTTTTTGAGCGAAGCCCAGTTCAACCATTTCGTCCATACATTCTTGTACGAAATTTTTATCATAATTGTAGCCTTTTTTTTTAAGAAGCGTGTACATCTCATCAGTAGACATATGCCCTTCAGTTTCCAGAAATACACTTATTATATTAAGTTTGTCCTCTACTCTTTTTTTATTTGTTTCTAAAAGGAGAGCTTTGAAATTAGCTTTTTCAATATGATCTGTTCTTTTATTCATAAGGTTTATTATATAAAAATAATAAATGCCCCCGGCGTGATTCGAACACGCGACCCCCAGATTAGGAATCTGGTGCTCTATCCTCCTGAGCTACAGGGGCATACCATTTTGTAGCATAGCAAAAAAAGCTCATATGTCAACAGCAATTTTTATTGACAATTTTTCAATAGTATGCTTATAAACTCTAAACAAATTGGAAAATGACCAATGAGCTATAAAAAATTACAAATAAAGAAAGGAGGTGAATGATAAAGAATTAGTATATTTATTCTTTATTTTTAATTCTCGATTCATACCTAAGAACAGAGGTTGATAAGTTTTGTGAATCAAAGACCTTAAGAAAAGGAGGCAAAGGAATGGAATTTAAACCAAAGTTTGAACAAAAAGAAATAAAGTATGAAGAGATGCGGATTTATACTGATGAGGAGCTCAATAACTATACAGATGAGGAACTGAAAGAATTCAAATGTAAACATGACATTTCCATGTGTGAGGAATTAGAAAAAGGACCATGGCCCAGTTTTGTAGCAGATATGAAAAGAGAAGCTCTTCATAGAAGAAAATTAGCAGACGAGAGAATGTTGATTCCCAGAGATGTGGTAGAGGATGTGCTTGGCCAGCTGGAGATTTCTTTTAAAGATGGTGAAACACATTGGAAACATGGTGGTATAGTAGGAGTTTTTGGGTATGGAGGTGGTGTTATAGGAAGATACTCTGATATGCCTGACAAGTTCCCTTCAATTGCAGCATTTCATACAATGCGTGTAAATCAACCAGCAAGTAAATTTTATAAAACAGATTATTTAAGAACTCTTTGTGATCTTTGGGAATATAGAGGAAGTGGATTATTTAATATGCATGGTTCCACGGGAGATATTATATTTCTTGGGACTACGACAGAACAATTAGAGCCTATATTTTTTGAATTAACTCACCAGCTTCAACAGGATTTAGGTGGTTCTGGATCAAATTTGAGGACACCATCGTGTTGTATTGGAAAGGCACGTTGCGAGTGGTCCTGCATAGATACGCAGGACATGTGTTATGAGCTTACTACTTATTATCAAGATGAACTGCATAGGCCTGCTTTTCCATATAAATTTAAATTTAAGTTTGATGGATGTCCCAACTGTTGTGTCGCTGCAATTGCAAGGGCCGATCTTTCTTTTATAGGAACATGGAAAGATGAGATAAGGATTGATCAAGAAGCTGTACAAGCGTATATAAATGGAGAAATCCCACCAAATGGTGGTGCACATAAAGGCAGAGATTGGGGTAAATTTGATATTTATAAAGAAGTTATTGACTTATGTCCGTCTAAATGTATGCGGATGGAAGATGGAAAGTTGGTGATAAATAATAAAGAATGTGTTCGTTGCATGCATTGTATTAATGTAATGCCACAGGCTTTGAGGCCAGGTAAAGACACTGGTGTTACAATATTAATAGGAGCAAAGGCGCCTATCTTGGAGGGAGCTCAGCTTTCAATGGTAGTAATACCTTTTATGAAAGCTGAACCGCCATATGATAATATAAAAGAAAAAGTTATTGAACCTATATGGGATTGGTGGATGGAAGAAGGTAAAAACAGAGAAAGGGTTGGGGAGTTGATTCAAAGGCAAGGTGTGCGTAAACTTCTTGAAGTTCTTCAGGTGCCAGCGATACCTCAGATGGTTAAAGAGCCCAGAAGCAATCCCTATATATTCTGGAAAGAAGAAGATGTTCCTGGTGGATGGGATAGGGATATTAAAGAATTTCGTAAAAGACATCAGAGATAGGAGGTATAATTTATGGGACTTTCAACAGAAAGATTGGGATTATATAATCCTCAAAAACCAATGGAAAATAGGATTACAGATATTGGGCCAAGGCATTTCTGGGAATTTTTCCCTCCAATAATTAAGAAAAACTATGGTAAGTGGTTATATCATGAAATACTTGAACCTGGTATTTTAATGCATGTTTCAGAAACAGGAGATAAACTATATACAATAAGGTGTGGCGCTCCTCGTATTATATCTGCAGAGCACATAAGAGAAATATGTGATATTGCTGATAAGCATTGTGATGGATATGTTAGATGGACTACCAGAAACAATATAGAATTTATGGTAGATAGCCCCGAAAAACTAGAGGCCTTAAAAAAAGATCTTGAAAGCAGAAAACATGTATCTGGAAGTTATAAATTTCCTATTGGTGGAACAGGTGCCGGTGTTACAAATATTGTTCATACTCAGGGATATATTCATTGTCATACTCCTGCTACTGACGCATCTTCTATGGTCAAAGCTGTTATGGATGACCTATTTGATTACTTTCAGAGCATGACTCTTCCTGCACAAGTGCGTATTTCTATGGCATGTTGTTTGAATATGTGTGGAGCAGTTCATTGTTCTGATATAGCTCTTTTAGGTTATCATAGAAAGCCTCCTATGATTGATGACGAGGTTTTGGAGGCAAATTGTGAGATTCCTCTTGTTATTGCTGCGTGTCCTCTTGGAGCTATTTCCCCTGCCAAGACTCCTGATGGAAAAAAGACAGTAAAGGTTAAAAAAGAAAGATGTATGTTTTGTGGCAATTGTTATACCATGTGTATGGCTCTTCCTTTGGCAGATAAAGAAGGTGATTGTGTGGTTATTTTGGCAGGAGGCAAAGTCTCTAATAGAATTAATCCTCCAAAGTTTTCAAAAGTGGTTGTTCCTGCACTACCCAATAATTTTCCAAGATATCCAGAGGTATGTGAATCAATAAAAAAGATTCTTGATGCATATGCTAAAGATGCACGCAAATATGAAAGAATTGGAGATTGGGCTGAAAGGATAGGTTGGGAGAAGTTTTTTGAGAAGTGTGGTCTTGAGTTTACAGAACATCTTATAGATGATTATAGATTACAATATGATACCTATAGGACTACCACACAGTTTAAGTTTACAGACCCTGCATGGGAGGTCTCAAAGGCAGTAGATGGTTTATAAAATAAAAAGGAGAAATTAAAATGAAGGAGGAAATAAAAAAGGCCATACTGGATTTTGCTGAAACAAGTAAAAAGACAAAATTTTATTTCAAAGATATGGAAAAGGCTGTTCAAAAAGTGCTACCCAATGCAAAAAGTAGGGAGATAAAAAAGGCTGCTACAGAATTGATAAATGAAGGAAAGCTAATTTATTTTTCTACTGGTAGCACTACAATGTACGGTCTTAAAGGAAGAGGACAAACAGAAGATCATTAGTTTATTTTTTAATTATTAGAAAAAAAGGCCACTCCACTAAAGAGGGGTGGCCTTTTTATTAAAAAGGAGGAGCCCAATGAAAGTTCCCCAGGATGCTGAAGAATTTATAGAGGATCAGAAAAGGAGACTTGCTGAAAACCCCGAATGTGCTACATCCAGTTATAACTTAGGAGTGGCCCTGATGGAACAAGGTAAATATGATGAGGCATTAGAAGCTTTTAGGGATGCGGTAGAGAATAGTGCTAGAATGTTTGAGGGATGGGTAAATATAGGATATATTTATTATCTAAAAGGAGATCTTGAAATGGTTGTAGAGGCTAATAAAAGGGCTGTAGAAGTAGAACCGAGATATGCGAGGGGATATGCTAATATAGGTTTTGCTTATCTTCAGATGGGAAGATCTGATGAAGCTATTGAAGCATTAAAAAAAGCTGTAGATCTGAATCCAAAAATAGTTCAAGCTTGGAGCAACTTGGTGAGTGCATATATACAAAAGGGTTTGATAAAGGAGGCAATAGAAACAGGAAAAAAGCTTGTGGATATAGCTCCTGATTTTCCTTTGGGACACAATAATCTTGCAGTTGCATATTATTCAAATGGGAATTATAAAGAGGCGGTTAAACATATTGATATAGCTATAAGTTTAGGCTTTAAAGTGCATCCTGATTTTTTGAAAGAATTAGAAAAATATCGTTGAGACAGTAATGACATGAATATATCTGAATTTGCTTATCTTTTTGATCCATATAATGAGCTTGTAAAAGAAGCCGATGCTGCATTTGATAATATAAAGCAGAAATATCCAGATAAAGTTAAATGTTCACCTCATTGTGCTGATTGTTGTTATGCTATATTTGGTATATTTCTTATAGAAGCCCTTTTTCTAAAGAATGATTTTGATAAATTAGATGAAGATAAAAAAACAGAAGTTTTACTTAGGGCAAAAGATGCTGATACTCAACTTAGTAAGGTACAGGAAAAATTAAGGGAATTTCGGAATGATCCTTATATGATTAATTATATACTTGCAAAGGAAAGGATCAGATGCCCTTTACTTTCTGATAATAATGAGTGTATCCTTTATTCATATAGACCTATTACATGTAGAGTATATGGAATACCTATATTAATTAGAGGTCATGTTAGGGTATGTTATAAATCAGGTTTTAAAGAAGGCGAAACATATACTACATATAATATGGACAGAACATATAAAGAACTTTTTTCTATTTCAAAAGAGCTTTTAAATGTAGCTGGCGGAAAAGATGTTTCACGAGCATCTTTTATGATTTCTGTAGCTAAGGCTATAAGTACACCTATTAATAAGATTGTTAAAGGGGAAATAATTTAAGCATCTTATATAATGTCCTTATATGGGCTCTGGAATTTTTAACTAATATTGGTATATCTTTTGGATCTTCTTTACTATATAGTCAAGCATGGAATGAAATATTTTTTAATAGTTTCTTGTAATCTAAACTTTTTAATAAAAAGATTGTATTTTTTTATGTTTTTTTTAGAGAATTCAGTGAGATAAGTTTGTCTATGCCTGATAAAAAACTTTTATTACGGGTTTGATTATATTCTCTGGTACCAGTAATAGGTTTTACCTATTCCATCTTTTTTATCTAATCGCATCTCTATGCTCATATTTAGAAATATATAACTCATTGCTATTGTTAGAGATATGTCAAAATTCGTATCAAGAGGTATTATGGGTTTGTTTTATATTCTTTTATAGTAGTTAATTTTAAATCAATCTTATTATCATTTATTTTTACAACAAAATCTCTAGATGAATGATGCCAAGGATATATTTGTGAAAAGGAAATAGTATCAAAAAAAGAAGTAAGGATATAAGAGGCATTGGTATATAAATCTATTTTTTGTGCATTAGATAAATAAATATATCCTGTATCCATATTCCAAATACATACACAGAACCATCACTATCTTCAATATGCCATTCAAATAATTCTTTGTAGCCATTATACCAAAATAAGACATGTTTTCTCACTCATCTGTAATCACAAAAAATACTCCGAATGTGGTATTATTAAAGAAGCAAAAAACTTTTGGGAGGTGGAAGTCCATGATAGAAAAGATTTTAGCAAAGATACTTTACAAGCACAGGGTT
>CAZMNC010000068.1:0-8414 GCA_964567535.1 uncultured Desulfobacterales bacterium
TGGAAGTCAGCCTACAAGTAGAAGTTTTATGAAATTCTGCTCTGAGCTTGGTATAAAGCAGATATTTGCAAGCTATAATAATCCTAAAGGAAATGCTGAAACTGAAAGGATAATAAGAACTATTAAGGAAGAAGTTGTCTGTGCTCATGAATTTGATAGCTTACAGGAGGCAAAGACAAAGATAAAGGAATTTATAGAGTTTTACAACAGCAGCTATCCTCATTCAGCTATAGGGTATAAGTCTCCTTCTATGTGTTATAAGAAATAGATAAGAAAAAAGAGGCAGAAAAATTGCATAAAAGATTTAAAAATTTTTTCCAATTTTATAAAAATAAAAAATTATATAAGATAATAAAAACTATTAAAGGTGGATGTAATTGAAGATTTGCCGCTATAAAAAATTAAATCCACAGAATTTATTAATTTACTATAATATCTTCATTATTTACATGTTTTTCATAAAATATCTTAAGATATTCTTCTTCTTTTGGTGATAAATTAAAAAGCAGAGCGGCTTTTTCTATTAATGATAATAAAGATTCATCATTTTCTATCCGCCGCTCTGCAGATATCCATTTGACCGCTTTTCTCAGTTTTTCTCCTTTAGGCAATATTGTTGCCATATTATATCCTCTTTTATTCTGCTTTCACCTCAATTTTACGAGGAGTTGCCATTTCTACCTTAGGCAATATAAGTCTTAGTACCCCATCTTTTAATTGAGCCTCTATTTTTGATTGATCTATAACATAGGATAAGCTAAATTGTCTATAATATCTTCCTGTCTCAAATTCTTTAAATAGTTCCAGTTCATCATCTTTCTCTAACTTTTCAATCTCTCCATCAAGAGTCAGAATATTATCTTTAAGATTTATATTAAGTTTATCAGGATTTACTCCTGGCATATCTGCCAGTAATACAATCTCTTTATCGGTTTCATATATATCAACATCTGGTATAAAAACACGACCAGATTTGGTTTGCTCAATTGATGGACTTAATTTTGTTTTATCCTTGGGTTTTAAAGTCTTTGTGCTGGCTTCTACCATATCTACTCCCTCCTTTCTTTAAATTTTATTTATTCGCTTTTGACTGTTATCTGTCTGGTTTTTGTAGCTTCTGATTTCGGCAATATTATTGTCAAAATTCCATTTTTACATTTTGCTTCCACCTTTTCTACATCTATTTGACCAGGTAAAGATATTACCCTGCTGAATTTGCCTGCTTCTCTTTCTCTTCGGTGATAGTTGACATTTTCCTCTTCAGGAATTTTCCTTTCTCCAGATATTACAATACTATCTGCTGTAACAGATATATCTAAATCTTCTGGTTTAATACCTGGAAGCTCTGCTCTTATATAGTAGTTATTTTTATCTTCAGTAAGATTTACTAATGGAAATACCCCTGAAGATATAGTAGGCTCTCTTATAATACCCTCTGATAGATCCTCGAATAATTTATCCATTTGTTGACGCATACGTTCTAATTCTTCAAAAGCACTTCTAAAATTGAATGGTAGTGTTCCCCATCTCGCCAATGTCATGGTTTGCACCTCCTTTTTTGTTTTTTTTCAATAAAAACATAATACTTAGAAAGGGCTTGTCAAGTCACAAGAAATTAAAACTCGAATTTTTATATAAATGTTTTCAAGGTCTTTATCCTTAATAGGAAGAGTTATAATAGCCCCATTTTTAATTTTTGGTGGGATATACAAAGAAAAATGATATACTTTTTCTAAAAATCTACTCCCCTTGCATAAAGAGCAAAATAAATCCAAGTGACTTGTACAATTTGGACAAGGAATTTTTATTGGCATTTTAGCAAGGAATTTACCTCCATAGTATGCCTCTTCAAATGAAAGAAACAGATCAAAATCTAATTTTAATTTACTAGAACAGACATTATTTTGTTCAAACTGCATAAGTTGGATATCATATTTATTTCTTTTTTTAGGATCTCTTAAGATTTCATAAGCTTCTTGAATTTCTAAAAATTTATTTTTATATTCTTTATTAGAACAAACATCTGGATGATATATTTTACTTTTTTCTCGGTATGCTTTTTTTATTTCTTGATAATTCGCAGTCCTACTTACTCCAAGAATCTTATAATAATCTTTCATAATTTTTTACATATCACCTTCATTATTTAATCTTTCGTTGACATTTTTATGATTATACTCTATGAAAAAATTTATGAAAAGCTTGATATATGAAGGGGGTTTTTCTATATTAAAATTAATATGCCGGAGTGGCGGAACTGGCAGACGCGCTGGACTCAAAATCCAGTGGGCGTTGGCCCGTGTCGGTTCGATCCCGACCTCCGGCATTATTTTTTTATGTTTTTATTAGAATTTTAGTTCTTTATTGTAATTTTTTTATTGAAACTTATAAAATCATTTGTTACCAGTTTTTATAAACTTAGTGGCCCAATATTTATGATTAACTACTTTAAACTTTTAAGGGAGGGAGGTTATGAACAAAACCGATTTAATTAATGAAGTAGCAAAGGTTCTTGGCACTAAGAAAGATGCCCAAAAGGCGGTAGATTGTGTTTTCTCTACCATTAAAGAGGCCTTAAAAAAGGGAGACTCAGTTACTCTTATAGGTTTTGGTACATTTAAAGTAGCAAGAAGAAAAGCACGAGTAGGAAGAAATCCAAGAACAGGTGAAGAAATTAAAATAGCAGAAAAGAATGTGCCAAAATTTGTGCCTGGTAAAGCTTTAAGAGAAGCGGTAGAATAAATAAAATATTTAACCCCATCAGGAGAAAATAGATCCTGATGGGGTTTTTTTGGGTAAAAATGACCCTTTCTTTAAACAAAATATTATGTCCTTTGAGGAGGAAAGGCCCGCTTTTATTAATTATAATGGATGGTATAGGTATTGGCAAAAATAATGAAGCAAATGCAGTTTATCTTGCTAATACCCCCACCTTAGATAAATTATTTTCAAGTAAATTTTTCTGTACCCTTCAAGCACATGGAAAAGCTGTTGGCCTTCCCACGGATAAAGATATGGGAAATAGCGAGGTAGGACATAACGCAATCGGTGCAGGTAGAGTTGTAGATCAAGGGGCAAAACTTGTAAATAAAGCTATAGAGTCAGGTAAGATATTTAAGTCAAAACATTGGCATTTAATAGTTAAAAGGGCTAAAAAAGGAGGGACAGTTCACTTTTTAGGCCTTTTATCTGACGGAAATGTGCATTCTCATATAAATCATTTATATTGTTTAGTAGATAAGTGTGCTGAATTAATGATAAAGAGAGTTAGGATCCATGCTCTTTTGGATGGAAGAGATGTGGATGAGAAGTCTGCTCTTAAATATATTATACCAACCGAAAAGAAGTTAATAGAAATATCAAAAACTAAGGGATTAGACTATAGAATAGCCTCTGGTGGTGGCCGCATGAAGATTACAATGGACAGATATGGTGCTGATTGGGATATGGTAAAAAGAGGCTGGGAAACTCATGTCTTGGGTAAAGCTCGGCCTTTTCATTCTGCCGAGGAAGCTATAAAAACCTTTTATAAAGAAAATCCAGATCTTATTGATCAGTATATTGATCCATTTGTTATTGTAAATGAGAAAGGCGAGCCTGTAGGCCCTATTAAAGATGGAGATTCTGTCATATGTTTTAATTTTAGAGGGGATAGGGTAATTGAGATATCAAGGGCATTTATAGAAAAAGATTTTTATGAATTTGATAGAGGGCCATTACCTGATGTATATTATGTTGGAATGATGGAATACGATGGTGATAAACATATCCCTCCCAACTATCTTGTAGAACCCCCTATTATAGAAAATACTATAAGTGAATATTTATGTGCTGAAGGAATAAAAAGTTTTGCCATTGCCGAGACCCAAAAATTTGGTCATGTCACATATTTCTGGAATGGAAATAGATCCGGTTATATTGATGAGAAACTGGAAAAGTATGTGGAAATACCATCTGACAATATAGAATTTGATAAAAAGCCTGAAATGAAGGCTTTCGAGGTAAAAGAAAAGACTATTGAACTTTTAAAATCTGGAGAATATAAATTTGGAAGGGTCAATTTTGCAAATGGAGATATGGTAGGACATACTGGAAATTTAGAAGCATCTATAACAGCGGTAGAAACTGTAGATAAATGTGTAAGTGATCTTGTTTCTATTATAGAAGAAATTGATGGAATAGCTGTTGTAACAGCAGATCATGGCAATGTAGATGAGATGTTCACCTATGATAAACATGAAAATAAAATTCCAAAAACATCTCATACTCTTAATCCTGTTCCTTTTGTAATATGGGATCCATCTTATAATAATGAATATTATTGGGCTTTTCTTAAAAAGAAGGGGCTTTCTAATATAGCAGCTACAATACTAAACCTATTAGGGTATGAAAAACCTCAAGAATACGATCCTTCTTTAATAAATTTTAATAAAGGAGGCTAAAATGAAAAAGTTAACATATATATCATTAATTATTATGATGATATTTTGTGTAAATCATGCCTTTTCTGCCCAAAATGAGACTAAAAAATGTTCTGGTTTTTCATCTTTTTTCTGTAAAAGTTTACACTTTACTGGAAATGGAATGCGTTACTGGTATGAAATGCCGGGAGGGTTCATGCGAATTACAAATATACCATACAATAGGCTTGGTTGTAAAAAATGCCATGCAACCAGTTGTGATAAATGTCATGCAATACAAAAGAATGGATTGAATTATTTTTCACTTTCTAAGGCAGAAGATATGAACACTTGTTTTACGTGTCATTCCAGAGAAAAAGTGACAATATTAAAAGACAAAAAAATTCATGAAACAGGTATTAGTGTTCATTTTTCTGCTGGAATGAACTGTATGGATTGTCATACTAAAAAAGATATTCACGGAAGTGGGATCTTATATAAATCTATGAGAGACTCTGGGGCAGTTGATGCCAATTGCATGAAATGTCATGGGAGCGGAGATGATGCACCTGTTTATAATAGCAAATTAAGGCCTCATCGTGTACATAAGGGAAGACTTGACTGTGCAGCATGCCATGTAAGTGCTACTATGACATGCTATAATTGCCATTTTCAGCGCTTTATAGAGACAAAAATCAAAAAGGGAAACTTCTTTCCTATGAAATCTTGGGTTTTGTTAATGAATTTTAAAGGAAAGGTTACTACTGGAAATGTTATGACACTTATATATAAAGGAAAAAAATTTATTGCTTATGCTCCTTATTTTACACATTCAATAATGGCTGAAGGCAGGAAATGTAATGAATGTCATGGGAATAGAGCTATTCAACTTATTAAACATGGCAAAAGGGTGCCTGTTGTAGACTATAAAGATGGAAAGATTATTCCATGGAAAGGTATAGTCCCTTGTGTACCTGACAAATTAAAATGGGTATATTTGGATAAAAAGGGGAATAAATGGATACCAATAAAAAATAATGTAAAAGAGACAATTCAATTTGTGTCATATGGCAAACCCCTTACGGCTAAACAAATGCAGAAACTTATGATACCTTTTGGCATAAAAAAGAAGTGAGATATGACATATATTGGCCTAAACTTTTTTCTGGAAGATTCATAAGAAGATATCAACGTTTTAAAGTAGATATTTTATTGGATAATGGCGATTTTATAACTGCCCATTGTCCTAATTCTGGAAGTCTAAAAGGATGTTTAGCAGAAGGAAATAAAGTATATGTGTCGGTTCAGAATAAACCTTCCAGAAAATTTCAATATACATGGGAAATGGTTGATCTTACTTCATCCTTAGTGCTTATTAATACATTTTTAACAAATAGTATTGTAAAATATGCAATTCTGAGGCATAAAATAAAGGAATTGGCCGATTATAATGAAATAAAAACAGAATTTATATACAAAAAAGGATCTCGTATCGACTTTCTTTTAAAAAATAATGAAGAGTCTTGTTTGTTGGAAGTAAAAAGTTGTACTTTATTAGAAGAGGGTATTGCTTTTTTTCCAGACGCTCCTACCGAAAGAGGTAAGAAACATTTGAGAATATTATCAGATGCCTCGAAATCTGGTGTTAGAAGTATTATGCTTTATCTCGTCCATCGAATGGATGCTTTTGGTTTTAGACCTGCTTGTCATGTTGACTTTATTTATTGTGAAGAATTAAAGAGGTCTATTGAATCAGGTGTTGAAATTTTGGTATATGATATTTTGATTGATCTGATAGGTATATCTATCAATGAAAAAATTGACTTCTTAGGAATATATTAAAAAATATTAAATAATATGTTTTTCTTTTTTATAGCAGGGATTCAGCCTAAAACAGTTATTGTGGATAATACTCCGAGGATTTGTCCAAATTGTGGTTTTAATAGAGCTATTTTAAAAAGGACAGATCATTATTTCACCCTATTTTTTATTCCTTTATTTAGAGTTCAAACAGGAAAAACATTTTTAGAATGCACATACTGCAGTTCTTTAAATAGAGAATATAAAGATCAGCCTTTTATTATAAAACATATTGAACAATGCCCAAAATGTGGCAAAAAGGTATCTCGCGAATACAAATATTGTCCATATTGTGGAAAAAAATTGGTATAGATACAAAAGGAGAACACCATGAAAATTTTGTCTATTAATGGAAGCCCTCATAAAAACAAAGGTAATACCTATATTATTGTTAAGGAATTTTTAGATGGGGCAACTAAAGAAGGGGCGGAAGTAGAAGAAATATTTCTACAGGATAAAAATATAGGCTACTGTTTAGGGTGTTATATGTGTTGGTCTAAAAGTCCAAGAATATGCGTGCAAAAGGATGATATGCAAGAGATATTAACTAAGGTTTTAAAATCAGAACTTTTAGTTTTATCAAGTCCTGTATATATAGACGGTGTAAGCGCACAGACAAAAACTTTTATAGACAGACTTATTCCTGTACTTGATGCTTATTTTACTATTTTAAATGGTCACTGTCGCCACAGATTAGCTGTTTCAAAAATGCCTGCTTTATTTTTTATAAGTTCGGCTGGCTTTATGGAATTAGATAATTTTGATCCAGTAATAGAGTCTATAAAAAGGGCTTGTATGAACTTATATATAGAATATAAAGGTCATCTATTAAGACCAGGTTCTCATTTCATGAGATTAAGAGAAAAATATGCCATAGAGATAGATATAGTGCTTAAAGCAGCAAAAAGGGCGGGTGAAGAAATAGTAAAATATGGCAGAGTAAGTGAAGAAACCACCTTAAAAGTGGCAGTGCCTTTTTGTAATAAAGAAGAATTCATAGAAAATACTAATAAACTTTGGGATATGTTTATAAATAAGGCAAAGAAAAGTTCTTAATCTTATAGGATTTTTTAATATGAATAAAAAATTTCGTTATCCTTTTTTTCATCATGGTGATTTAAATGCCTTTTGGGCCTTATTCGCTGACAACTTAGCAAATATAATACTTATTGTAGCAGTCCTTTCATCTGTATTTTCTATACCAAAACAAATAATCTTTGGAAAACTTATACCTGGAATAGGAATTAGCCTTATTGTAGGGTTAGTTTATTATGCTTATATAGCTTTTAAATTAGCTTACCAAGAAAAAAGGACAGATGTTACAGCCCTTCCTTATGGTATTAGTACGCCGGTCATGTTTACATATCTTTTCCTTGTAATAGGACCAGCTTATGCTATTACTAAAGATCCTGTTTCTGCTTGGCGTGTTGGTATAGCCGCAGCATTTGTGGGAGGTATAATAGAAACGCTTGGGTCAGTAATAGGTCCATGGATAAAAAAAATAACTCCAAGAGCAGGCATGCTTGGCACTCTTGCAGGTATAGCTCTTGTTTTTATCTCTACCATTCCTCTTGCTGAGATATATGAACATCCTATTATTGGTTTTCCTTCTATGGCTATAATATTTATTGGTCTTATAGGATTCACAAAATTTCCTTTTGATATTCCACCTGGTCTTTTGGCTATATTAGTAGGAACATGCATTGGTTTTTATACAGGAGTATCAAAGTTTTCTATAAAAGAAATAGGTTTATATCATCCTTGTTTGTGTATAACAGATCTATATTATGGATTAAAGCTGCTTTTCTCTCATCCTGAGATTATTACAGTTATTGTGCCTATTGAAGTATATAATTTTATAGAAACTATGAATAATGTAGAATCTGCTGAGGCAGCAGGTGACCATTATCCTGTTAGACATTGCCAAATAATGGATGGGATAGGAACTATAACTGGCGCTATATTTGGGAGCGCATTTCCTACTACTGTATATATAGGACATCCTGGATATAAAAGATTAGGAGCAAGAGCAGGATATGCACTTTCTGTGGGAATGGTATTTTTCATTATGGGTATATGTGGATTAGTCAGTTTTTTTTATAACCTTATTCCTATTGCTGCAGTAGCACCTATTCTTGTATTTATAGGCCTTGT
>CAZMNC010000069.1:0-6037 GCA_964567535.1 uncultured Desulfobacterales bacterium
CTGTACATACACACAAAGTCCAAATCGATCCAGTAATTGAGGCCTTAGATCTCCTTCTTCAGGATTCATGGTTCCCACAAGAATAAATTTAGCAGGATGAAAAAAAGATATTCCTTCTCTTTCAATATAATTCATGCCCATAGCTGCAGAATCCAAAAGTAAGTCAACAATATGGTCTTCTAAGAGATTTACCTCATCTACATACAAAAAATTTCTATTTGCCTCCGCAAGAAGGCCAGATTCAAATCGCTTTTCCCCTTTTTTTATGGCAAGCTCTATATCTAAAGTCCCTACCAATCTGTCTTCTGTAATTCCCAAAGGGAGTTCTACCACTCTCATCTTTTTCTTTTCAATCTCTATACTATTAACTTTTGCGATTTCAGAACACTCTGTACAAAGAGGACCATTAGGATCACAATTAAATCTACATCCTTTTACTACATCTATTTTTGGAAGTAGATCTGCTAATGCTCTAACAGTGGTACTTTTAGCAGTTCCTTTTTCACCCATTATCAAAACTCCACCAATGGATGGGTCAATCACATTTAGAATTAAACACAATTTCATATCCTCTTGATTAACAATACCTGTAAATGGGAATATCATTTCAAAATACCTCCAAATAAAAAGGCCAGGAATAGCTTCAGATTTTATTTAGCTCTGATAGCCTTCCTGGCCTTTATAATATATCCACAACTTCCTGTTGTTGGTAGCTACTCTTTTAAAAAATAGATATAAGCATGTCAATATTTTTATGTTTTGCTCTACCATATTATTGTATTTATTATCTGTTCAAATAATCCCAAAACTCCCTTAAAGCCCATATAAGGAATCCCATTTAATGAAAGCTTAGAAAGAATAGGATATGAAAACGGAATTATTGGTATATTAGTTTTTTTGGATATTTTTCTTTCTATTTCACTTCCAAATATAATATCAATATCTTGAATATTTTCCTCAAATTCATGCATAGAAACCTGAAACAAAAGCTTTTCAGATATATCTGAAAGATCTTCTATATTTACCTGAACATTAGGAGATGAAGATGTAATGTTTATTAACTTTATTCTACACCCTATCTCCTTAGACAAAAAATGGGAAATCCCTTTTACTTGGGCCAAATCTCCAGATACAAGTGTGGAAATATTATATAAGGTATGAAAATAAATACGAGCTGGTTTTAATGCGTCAAGAACCTTTGATTTTTCTCTATTGATAATTTTATCAACTTTTTTTTTATTGATTTCAAAATATTCTGATACTCTTTTTAAGAATTTCTCGCATATCAGTAAACCATATGGATATTCATCAAAAAATATATATGGAATCCCATATCTCTGTTTCATTATTTCAGCAAGACCTCTACCATAATAAAAGACTATATTTAAATCTGCCTTAGCAGCATTTTTTATCTCTTTAATGCTCAAAGGAGGAAAAATAGAATTTACTTTTATACCTAAAAGTTTAAGCATTCTTTTTATTTCTTTAATATTAGCTTCTCCCATAGGCATATCTCTTTGGAGACCTATTATGTTTACTAAATAGCGAAATCTATTTGCATTCCATTTATTATCCTTTTCAATCCAAACAGATAATTTGTCCAAACATTCCTCATATCCATTCATCATTCTTCCCATATATCCTCCGCAATCCAATATAATATAAGACATTCCAGAAATAGCAGATTCAGTTATACCTTCAATATCATCTCCAATAATAGAAGAAACACTGGCAGCAAGAATTATAAGATACTTCCTCTTTTTCCTTCTAAAAATAATTCTTATGCTTTTTTCAAGATGTTCATGACCGCCAAATATAACGCTTCTTTCTCTAAGGGCAGAGAGGGTAGAATTTGTCTTTCCATATGAAAGTCTTTCAATAAAATTCACACCCCAATGACAACCTACAGGAGCATGAACAATTACAACAGCATCTTTTATCCCACTCGCGACTCTAAAAGCACCAAGTAATTTATCAGGTTCCATTGGATCAACAAAATTCATTTTTTATTACCTCTCCATACATATTTCATTATTCTTTCCCATCTAAGTTCATCAGAAATATCAGAAATTAATGTGGGAAATCTTTCTTTGTGATAAGCATATTTAAAATAAATCAGATCTTTTTTAGGCAAATTTGAATTAAATGCATGCAATATTATTTGAGCCAATTTTTTTACTTGAGAAAAAGAAATCCTAAATGAAGAATAACCCATATAATGAGGACTAATTGAACGAATCCCGTTGTTTTCATAAAACATTGTTCTTGAAATATCTGAAACCAAAACATCACATATTACAAGGTCAATATTTCTTTGTTTTATTATGCTCAATTCTTCGTCAATATAGAGGTCATTATAGATTATAGGACTTGAATTTATGTTTAAACTATCAATAAATTCTTTTATTAATTTGTTTGAAGTATACTTGGACATTCCCCATCTTCTCCACCACAAGGTATTTATTAAGATAAGTCTTATACTTAGACCTAAGGATTCTAAAAGCCTTATAAAAACAGGCGTCGTATATAAAGGTGTGCATACATAGGCAATCTCCTTGCCTTGCAATTCTTGTTTAATATCTTTTAAATCTCTCCAAAGGAAAATCTCTTTGTCTTTAACAATTTTTTTTGCCTTATCTCTGAGGCCAAATCTTTCTGCAATATCTAAATAAAAACTTTTTGCTCCATCTATACCCACATATTTATTTCCAAATGTATCAAATATATAATCCATACCAAACTTTTCTTTCATAAATATGGCACTTTTTTCACTTCTTCTCATAAAATTGAGTTCAGCTTTTGTCATATTTTTTATATCTTGCACAGAACATCCAGGAAAAACAGTATTAACAGAAATACCTATCTCTTTAAAAATACTTTTTATTTCTTTTATCTCACCTACAAGATCTTCAAACCAGTGAAATCTTCCATACGTATCCAAATTTACACTATTTTTTATTTTTTCCTTGGATTCTTTCAAAAGCTGGGTAATAAGAGAATACAAGGTATCGAGTCTTCCGCATTTTTCTATACCCCATTTTGGTTTTTTGTCTCTATTTTTCCATACTGTTATTAAATCTTCAGCATGACGATTAAAATCCTCTACTCTTTCATCATCTGAAAAACCCGCAGAAGAAGGCGTATAAACAATATCTGCATGTATCGCCTGTTTTGCCTTATTTACAACACTTACAATATCATCCCCTATTATTGCTGCAGGACAAGATACTACTACACCAATTAAATCTGGTTTGTAATATTTATCTATATCAATAATAGCTTTAAAAAGTTTATCTTCAGCTCCATATATTACATCTCTTTCATTAAGATCTGTACATGGAAATGGAGGTGGCTCATACAATTTTAAAAACTGAGTCCTTATTGCATCTGGAGGCACAAATTTTGGAAAAAAGGCGCAACCAACTGGCCCATGAAGTAATGGAATAGCATTACTTATTTCAGAGATGTAACAATAAGCACCAAACATCTTACAATCAAGACTATATCTACACGCATAAGAAAGTTTTGTTCCCCATATGTCTTTTGTTATTTCCATTAAATACCTCTCTAAATTCTTAATCCTTTTGTTATTTTTATTCCAAAGCCCTCTATTTCTTTATCAGATAAAGGATTTGGAGAATGAAGATTTTTATTTCCAAGAATTTTTTTAGCAAGTTTTATAAAAACATCTGCTATATCTGAATTAGGGAACCTTTCTATTACTGTCTTCATTTCCAATTCTGCTTTAAGGATTTTATCGCTTTTAGGAATACTTTGAATAAGCGTTGTATTTGTAAGGCGTGCAAACTCTTTTACTACATTCAAATTATCATTGCTCCCGCGACTATTATGTATAATACCACCAAGTTTAGATCCTCCTCTTTCACTAAATCTCTTTATGCCTTTCATAATATTATTAGCTGCATATATAGGCATAAATTCTCCAGATGTAACAATATAGATAGCCTTTGCAAATCCTTCTCTTATTGGAACAGAAAAACCTCCACAAACAATATCCCCAAGCACATCATAAATTATAACATCCCAATCTTTCTCAAAAATTTTTAACTCTTTAAGTATTTCTATCATACTTATAATACCTCTACCTGCACAGCCTACACCTGGTTCAGGCCCTCCTGCTTCTACACAGGCAATGTGTGAAAAGCCATAAAACACAAAGTCTTCTTCTTTATATTTTTGAGAATATCCCTTCTCTCTAACTACTCCAAGTACAGTAGGAATTCTTTTACCCATTATATTTCGAGTGGAGTCTGCCTTTGGATCACATCCTATTTGAAGCACCTTAAGCCCTAAAGAAGAAAATGCAGCTGAGAGATTAGAAGAGATTGTAGACTTACCTATTCCTCCTTTTCCATATATGGCAATACTTATTTGATTTTTATTCATTATTTAAACCTCCATCTACAAATACCCTTTCTGTTTCTTCTCTTATGTGCTTCGCGAGAATAGAAAGTTCTTTAGAATTAAGAGGTGTTGGAACTGATAAATTCGAATTACTAATAATATGCTGTGCAAGTTGTCTAAATTTATTTGCTATATCTGAATCAGGATATCTTTCAATTATTGTTTGGCCATACACCTCACTTTCTACTATTTTACTGTTTAGAGGAATAGTGCCTATTACGTGTGAGCCTAATTTCTCAGCAAATATTTCAACAAACCTTATGTCATTTAATGCCCCTCTAACATTATATATAAATCCGCCAAGCCTTGTACCACCTCTTTCTGCATATCTTGCAATTCCTTTGCAAATATTGTTTGCAGCATATATAGAAAGATAATCTGCTGAGGTAACAATCATTGCTTGATCAGCCATGCCCTGTCTTAAATTCATTCCAAAACCACCACATACAATGTCACCCAATACATCATATATGACGATATCCGGATTATATTGTTCAAATGCTCCACATTTCTTTAATAATTCTATAGCAATAACAATACCTCTTCCTGCACAACCAATTCCAGGTTCTGGTCCTCCTGCCTCTACACATAGTATTCCTTTATACCCTTTAAAGATTACTTCATCTGGTGTTATTTCCTTTCCATATAGAAATTCATTTATATCAAGTTGACTCTCATATTTTTGTTTTAAAACAGTTGATATAGATGGAATTTCCGTGTCTCCTCTAAGATTCCTTGTACAATCAGATTTGGGATCACATCCCACCATCATCACTTTAAAACCTTGTTCTGCCAAAGCCGCTGCAACATTGGATGAGATAGTTGATTTACCTATACCCCCTTTACCATAAAATGCTATTTTAAGCATACCTATACCCCTGTTATAGAATTGATTATCCTTTCTATTATAGTTATTACTCCATTGAAACCTGCATAGGGTGTATTTGTGATAAAAATTTCATCTAATACTGGAAAAAAAATTTTTATAAGGGGAATACCAAGTTTTTTGCAGATCTTTTTTTCTATTGTAGAACCAAAAACAATAGCAATATCCTTTGATTTTGCCATCAATACTTTCTCTAAATAAAATTGATCCCTTGAAAAAATAATCTCATCAACATCAATATTTGTCTTTTTTAAATCCTTATCTTTTATAAAAAGAAGCTTAACCTCCAAGCCAAGTTCATTTGTTAGAAAATCCGAAAGAGGCACTGCTTTGTCTTGATTTCCAATAACTGCAACAGGAATTCCATATATCCCGTGCAAGTATCTATATATCCTTTGAAGTCTCTCCTTAATTGTATTTTTTTCTTTTTGAATAAAAATTTGATTTATATCTATGTTAAAAAAACTGTTTATGTTTTCTAAAAAGTTTATACTTCCTTTTATTCCAAAAGGATAAGGAGTCCTTAAATATGGAATATTAAATTTTTCTTTCATCCGAAAAGCACATGAAAGGGCATCATCTGATAGAACTATATTAATAGAGGCTTGAGGAGCAGATTTTATTTTATTGAATGATGATGCTGTAATAAAAGAATTTATCTTTATACCTTGATAAAAGAGGATCCGTTTTATTTCTTCCATGTCCCAAACTGAACATGGATCATAG
>CAZMNC010000070.1:0-41504 GCA_964567535.1 uncultured Desulfobacterales bacterium
TAGAAAAAGAAATAGCAACAAAACTTACAGATAGCAAAATTACATATTTCAAAAATATAGTAATATATGCCAGAATTATATTGCCCCATTTAATAGAAAGGGATGATTTATACATACCAGCACAGATTTTTATTATCGGTATACTTATTATAATATTTATTATACTAATAATTAGTAAAAGTATTACACACCCAAAAATTCTTCCTATTAAATATTCTGATCTGGATATAGGATATGAAAGAAGTGTGTATATGGATTTTTTCTCTATATCTCTCCATATGGTAGACATACCCGAAAATATACTAAGTAGAAGCAATATGAAAGAATTGATAGTAAGACACATGGTTATGCCTACTTCTTGACATTGTCTCATGGAAAAAGAGCTAAATACAGGTACGCATAAAAATAAAAGGCATAAAGCAATTATAATAAGAAATATTCTATCTCTTATAAGAGATTTTATGGTAAGATATAAAAATATAATTATATTTTTCATTTTTTTATTTATTAATTTGATTTTTTGTTATATTCTTAATAAGTTTATATGCTGCTTGTCTAAAAAAGGCATTTTTATTTGCTAAATAATATGCCTTTTTAAAATATATAACTGCTCTACTTTTATCTCCTAATGCCAGATATAGCTGACCTATCCTGTAATTACAGAAGGCTGTATTTTCTAAAAGACTAAGTTTTTTAAGATATATTATCTCTTTCTGGTATAGTTCTTTTGTTTTTTCTTTATCTTTATTTGTATAATGGTTTAATATTAAATAATTAATATATTTAATGGCATTACGTAGCACAATACATTGTACCTCTTCACCTTTGGTCTTTTTTATCAGTTCATCATAACTATTTAATATTTCCTGTGGCGAAGCTTTTTCTTGTTTTAATAGCAAGATATTACTCTTAGCTAAATAACTTATTGGAAAGCCTTTTGTTAACCTGGCAGCTATTTCAAATTCTTTTATGGCATCCTTTTTTTTCCCTCTTTGTAGTAATGCTATAGCAAGTTCATTATGTGCTGGTCCAAAATATGGAGATTTTTTTACAGTATCAAGATATAGTCTGTAATTATCATTCCATATATAATTTCTATACACCGTTGATACACAGAATATAAAAATATATAAACATATTCCATAACATATATACTTCAAATTTAATCTATTATAGGTTTTTAATTTTAAAATAGTATAGCCTATAAAAAGAGACATGCCAAGGGATGATATATAAACATATCTTTCTGACAGAGGTGTCCATGCAAGCTTTCTTAAAGGAACAAGAACAGCTATCAACATAAAGCATAGTGACCATGCGAGAGCAAGAGAAATGCCATTTTTTTCTTTTATAAAACTAAATATTATTAATAATAATATAGTAATGCCAAAAACCAAATAAAACTTCTTATTAATTGTTATTATTGCAAAATTTAATGGCCAAGGTATAAATAGTTTTTTAAAATAAAATCCTATAACTTTAAAAAAAATTCCTGTTTCATATGTGAGATAGAGTTCGGATCTTTCTTTTCCTTTAGGAATAATTTTTTCAATAGAAATGACATGTACCTTTTTTAGATTCCATAATCTCAGCTCTGGATAACGCATACTAAGATAGGTTATAAAAGCCAACATAAATATAAAAACAAATAAAATTTTTTGTTTAAAGGAAAAGTTTTCTTTATAAAAGAAAAATACAAATAAAAAAGCAAAGAATAGAAAACCTATAGCAGATTCTTTACACAAAAGTCCTGCTAAAAATGCAAAAGCAGAAAGTATTATGCCCAGATTATTTTTGTTTTTCATTAATAAAATAAACGCTAAAAAACTGAAAAATCCTGCCATTAGATCTGTTCTTGCTGATATCCAGTTTACTGCCTCTGTGTTGATAGGGTGTACAGCAAAAATCAAACCTATTAAATAAATGATCCAATATGGAGCAGAAGCAAAAAGTTGTTTAGCTATAATCATTACAAGAATTGTATTAAGCAGATGTATTATTATATTTTCAAAATGCATAAAATAGGCTGAACAAAAATGAATTTTTTGATCAAATAAAAAGCTGAGGCATGTAAGAGGTCTATAATAATGGAGATTATATTTAGGAAAAAACAAGTGAAAATAATCAATATGTGATGTGTTTAAAAGGGAATTAACGGCCTTTAGGTCATCTACGCTATTAAAATTATTGGAAATAAAAGGTAAATAAAGAAGTAATATCAATAAGACAAGGCCTAATTTGCGCATATTAAAACACTTAAAATAGAGGGGATGAAATTAACATCCCCTCTATTTTCTATTGCTACCCAAAAATAATATTATATTACAAAGAACTCCAACCACTAAATGCGCTTGAATCAGAAGCAGATGGACTTGTGGTGTATTCGCTTCCTTTATTTTTAGTAGTATAATAAATTACTGAAGAGTCGGAAGAAACGCCATATACTCTATCACCGCTATAATGGGCAGAGTTGGCAGCATAAGTTTGACCATTGGAATTGCAATTAATTCTAACATTTTTTGAGCACTTAAAGTTTACAGTTCCACTGGTTAGCCCGGTACAACCAGAAGAATCACAATGAAAAGCTGCCATACTTGGTACTGCAAATAGTAAAGATAGACAAATTATTCCTATGCCACAAAATAATACTTTTTTTAGTATCTTCATATTATTACCTCCTTCCTTTGATTATTGAGGATATTCCTGATTGTCTGAATATTGAGATTCCATTTCTGTCTGAAAATTTTTCAGATCACTCAAGGCTGCTGAATTATATGCCTTTGTCCTATATTTTGCAAATTGTGGTATAGCAATTGCCGCAAGGATGCCAATAATGGCAATGACAATCATCAGTTCAATTAGTGTAAAACCTTTTTTGTTTTTGAAAAAACCTTTAATCCTTTTAAGCATAATTTAAACCTCCTTTTTAAAATTTTTTAAAATATAGTTTTTGTCAACTTTATATTTTGATAAATATCACCTCCTTTCAAAAATAAGCTTTGCTTAAACCAAAAATAATGTCAAGACTTTTATTCATATATTATCGGAATTTTACCAAGGATGTGTGCCTATAATCACTTCTTTTCCAAATTTATTTTCTAATCTTTTTTTAAGTTCATTTATGTCAATAGGACATTTTGCAGTTTCCGTTGCCTTTACAATGCATGTACCTATAAATATTACGTCAAATTCAGTATTATATTGATTGCATATATCTTTTATTAGTCCCATTTTTGGCATTACCAATCCTGGACAATCTCCACATGTACTCATTGCTACTACATTAACGTCTTCATTTTTAAATTTGGCAAATTCTCCTTCTCTTTCTTTGATAGCTTTAAAACATTTTATACACCCTACACAACTTATGTCTCTGATTTTGTTACAAGAAATAATTATTATATTGGCCATTTTTTAAACCTCCTAATAGTATTATAGTAGTTTGTATTTTTCTAAATAAAATATTGTAATAAGTCAATAAATCTTAAGAGATTTGAAATAAAATTTACTCATAATAAATGACCTAAAAATTTAAAAACAAGTAGTTTAGTGTTATTATTATTAATAGATTGATTTAAATTTTCTTGAACAATCACCTTTTTTTATTTAGCATAGCACTCCATGAAAAATTGGGTTATTTGTAGTGAAAGACTTAGATGGATACTTGTTTTTTTTGTGGCTACTCTCATATATTTTCCTTCAATATCACGACCTATTAGAGATGCAGAATCAAAATATATAGAAATACCTAGAGAGATAATTGTTACTGGAGATTGGATAACTCCTCATCTTGATTTTGTAAAATATTATACAAAACCTCCTTTAACTTTCTGGGTTGTGGCAATTGGATATAAACTTTTTGGTATTCATATATGGGTTGCGAGGGCAATAAACATTCTTTGGGCATTTCTTGCTGCCTTTTTAATAGGTTTTATTTCAGAACAGATGTTTGGAAAAGGTGTAGGATATATTGGCTCTGCTATTTTTTTACTCACATCTGAGGTATTTGCGTATGCTTTATATGCGGGAATAGAATTTGCTCTTATATCATGTATTACTGCTTCCTTACTATTTTTTTGGATGTTTTGGACTAATAGGGAAAGAAGATACATTATGTATTTCTATGCATGTATGGGCGTTGGTTATTTAGTAAAAGGTTTTTTGGGTTTTGCAATTCCTTGTGCTGTAGTTTTGGTATTCCTGTTTATAAATAGACAACTTTATCTAATAAAAGAAATATTAGATCCTGTTGGAATAATACTCTTCTTATTAGAAGTACTGCCATGGACTATTTTAATGAGTATTAGGAATCCAGATTTTATAAAGTACTTTATTATAAATGAACATATTGGAAGGATAATAGGGAGAAGAGATACTTCCGAGGCACTTTTTCCAACGAGTCTTTTTTTAGAACATATGGCAGGTGAATTTTTTCCCTGGATACTCTATATACCCATTATTTTAAAATCAGCCTTTGATGGAATAAAAAAAAGAGGAATATCTCGTCAAATAAATACATTTCTTTTGGTTTGGTTTGCTGTTCCTTTTATATTGTTTTCAATATCTAGAGATAAGGTTGATTTTTATGGAATGCATGTATATCCACCTTTAATAATAATTCTTTCTAATGAAATAAGATCCTGTTTTATTAAAAGATATAATTCTATAAATTTATGGGCATATCCATGGTTATTAGTAGCTGTGATATCTATATTTTCTCTTGCAGTGTTAATGTTTAAAGAAAGCTCTAACTTTATAAAATTTTTAGATATACCTTCTATTTTAATAGCAAGATATTTTGTTTTGGCTTCATTTATCTTTGGTATTGTAATATGGCTTCTTTTTTTGAGAAACAGTATTATTAAGGCATTTTTCTTAATAATAATATATATGTGTATATTTTTTGTATGCACAAAAAAGATGTATTTAGCAGATTTCAAAAAGGATTCTATGAAATTCGCCGTTGATATATACAATCAAATGGGGTTATATGATGCTCCTATATTTTGTGCTGATCTTCCAGAATTTGCACATGTTGCAATTATTAACTTTTATCTTAATAAGCCTGTTTATATACTTACAAAAAGGGGAGAAGATCTCCCAGGATTTAAAGATAGGGAAAAAATGTATATAGATGAGAGAAACTTTTTGAAGATAGTAAAAAGAAAGAAAAAAGTATTCTTAATTGGAAAGACTAATGAATTAAAAAAAAGACTAAATAATATTAATCTCAAGTACATACTTTTGGGCTCTTCTGACGGCCGATCAATTTTTCTTGTATTACCCAAACACAGCTCTTTTTATTAATGGAAATTCATACTTGAGAGGCTCTTCCAATATGTATTTTAATTGATTTAAGGCCTTTGGTATATATTTTTTAAAAAATGTTTTCTTCTTTTTTATACTTAAAAAAGAAAATGCTCCAAGCACTTGCATATTTCTACATAGAGCAGTTTTCCAGAAAATATTAAGAAATTCATCCCAAGAATAAGATAAATATTTTTTTATTGCTAAATAATATTCTTTAATTAAAGTATATTTATATCTGTATGGAATGCTTACATATGGATCAATAATCAGGGATGCAATATCATATGTAGGTGGTCCAAATCTTGCGCCTTGAAAATCTATAACATAAGGTGTTTCTGCTTTAATAAGGATATTTCTGGATTGAAAATCTCTATGTATAAGGAAGTTGTTGGATATATCAGATACAGATTGAGACAACATATGAAATTCTTCTCTTATTTTTCTTGCTGAACTTATTCCCATATAACCTACTAAGAATTCTCTGTAAAAATAATCTAATTCTCGTTTAAATATAAAAGATGCACTGTAGATAGATGTATCATAACAATAATTAGGATCAAAATCTTTTGCAGCATCTATATTTAATTTTGTCAGTATATCTATGACCTTTTTATAGTATTTAAGACTTTTATCAGGATTTTTATTAAAATCTATAAGCTTTTGCATATGTATATCTCCAACATCTTCTATCCATAAGATGCCTTGCTCTCTGTTATAAAAATAGATTCTGGGTACCGGGATGCCTTTATTATAAAGATGTTTGCCAATATAGTAATATGAATCGTTTTCGTTTATTTTATTATTGTCTATAGGATTATATAAAAACACAAATGATTTTTTTTTTGCATATACCCTAACAAAAATTTTTAAAGATCCATCTGCAGGTATATGTTTTAGATATATCTTCATCTTATTATATCCAGATTGTTTATTTTTGTTATTTATTATACTATCATCCCACATGTAATTATAGGGTAATTATTATGGATATAGAAGAAATAGAAAAGATAGGCACTAATAATAAAGTTAGATGGATAATAGGTATTGCTATTTTTATTATCATATTTTCTGCAAGCATATTTTTCTTGAATAGGGAAAAAACAAAGTTTCATGTCAGATATATAACTCAAGAGGCAAAAAAAGGTGATCTTACTATAAGCGTTACTGCTACAGGAAATCTTCAGGCCCTGAACCAAGTAGAAGTAGGTGTTGAGGTTTCAGGAACTATACAACATATTTATGTGGATTATAATGATCACGTAAAAAAAGGTCAAATACTTGCAAAATTAGATCTTTCCAAATTTGAAGCCCAGGTTTATAGGGCAGAAGCAAGACTTCAAGCTGCGCAAGCAGCTTTGATGAAAACAGAGGCAGAACTAAAATTGGCAGAGATAAATATAAAAAGACTAAAAAATGCCTATAAACTTAGTCATGGCAAGGTGCCATCTAAGATAGAGTTGGATGAAGCCGAAGCAAAACTTAAAGCAGCAAGAGCAAGTGTTGCATCTGCAAGGTCAGAAGTATATGAGGCAAAGGCAGATCTTAAATATTATAGGACAGAATTATCAAAAGCAGTTATCTACTCTCCTATAAATGGAATTGTTTTGGCAAAACATGTAGAAGAAGGACAAACAGTTGCCGCTGCTTTTCAGACACCTATACTATTTACATTAGCGGAGGATCTAAAAAAAATGGAGCTTCATGTAGATGTAGATGAAGCTGATATAGGTCAAGTGAAGGTTGGTCAGGATGCAATATTTAATGTGGATGCATATCCTGACAGAGACTTTTATGCAAAGGTAATAGAAGTAAGATTTGCTCCCAAAATTGTTGAGGGAGTTGTTACTTATGAGACCATTTTAAGTGTAAATAATCCAGATTTGGTTTTAAGACCTGGGATGACAGCAACGGCAAAAATAATTGTCAAACATATAAAAAATGCCATTCTTATTCCTAATAAGGCCTTTCGTTTTGTTCCTCCTAAAGAAAAAGGACAAAGAAAGGGTAAAAAAGGTTTGCTTTCAATGATTATTCCTCATCCTCCTAAAAAACTTTCCACAGAAGAAAATATTCCTATTTTTAAAGGAAAAAAAAGGATTGTTTGGATTTTAAAAAACGGGAGACCAAAACCTATTCCTATAATAATAGGCTCTACTGATGGCACGATGACACAGGTTGTTTCAGGTAATATTGTGCCTGGAACAAGAGTCATAGTAGATATGGTAAATAAATAAACCTTTATTATCTATTGTCATGGAAAAAGCCTTATTAGAACTTAATTTTGTAAAAAAGATATATGGTAAGGGCCGAGCAGCTATAGAGGCCCTTAAAGGAGTTAGTCTTAAAGTATATAAAGGTGAATTTGTAGCAATCATGGGAGCAAGTGGTTCTGGTAAATCCACATGCCTTAATATAATAGGTTGCTTGGATATAGTTTCCTCTGGTTCTTATATATTTGATGGAATAAGAGTAGAGAAATTGAACAAAAGGCAAATGGCTCTTTTGAGAAGACATTATATTGGATTTGTATTTCAAGGGTATAATTTGCTCGAAAGGACTTCTGCATTAGAGAATGTGGAACTTCCTTTAATCTATTTAGGCATCCCTTTTAATAAAAGAAAAAAATTAGTTTATTCCGCACTTGAAGAGGTTGGTCTTAAAGGATGGGAACACCATACTCCATCAGAACTTTCAGGTGGTCAGCAACAAAGGGTGGCAATTGCAAGGGCTATCGTAACAAAACCTATGCTTTTGCTTGCAGATGAGCCTACAGGTAATCTTGATTCCAGAAGAAGTCACGAGATAATGCAGCTTTTATCCAAATTAAATAAAACAGAGGGTATTACAGTGGTTATGGTTACTCATGAAAAAGATATGGCAGTATATGCTCGCAGGGTGATCTTATTTAAAGATGGTTTGATAGTTGGAGAAGAAAAATGATTTTGATGTTATGGAATGCCTTTATATTAGCTATAAGAGAAATAAGAAGAAATATATTAAGATCTTCTTTGACTTCATTAGGAATAGTAATAGGGGTTACTGCAGTAATAACAATGGTAACTTTGGGAAATGGAGCAACAAAAAAGGTAATGGATGAGATAAGGAGTTTAGGAGTAAACTTGCTTCAAATTAGACCTGGTCAAAGGCCAAGACATTTTGGTGTTAGAGAAACAGCCAAACCTTTTAAATTGAAAGACGCGGAAGCAATAGAAAGAGAAATATATGGTATCGAGGCAGTAGCTCCTACTGTAGGTTCTATAACTCAAGTAATATATGGGAATCAGAATTGGTCTACTCTTGTTACAGGTAGTACAAATGGTTTTTTAGATGTGACAGATTGGAAAATAGAAATGGGCAGGAGATTTACCAGAGGTGAAATTAGATCAGGTCAGTCTGTGTGTATTCTTGGGCATACTGTATATAAAAAGCTTTTTGATGATGAGTATCCTATTGGAAAGAGGATAAGACTTAGGAAGATTTCTTTTAAAGTGGTTGGCGTATTAAAAGAAAAGGGCCAATCCAGTTTCGGCGCTGATAGAGATGATTTTATCCTGATACCTATAAGAACATTTCAAAGGAGGATTTCTGGAAATACAGATGTTACCAGTATCTATGTATCTGTAAAGGAAGGATATTCTATAGATAAAGTGATTCAGGATATAAAATTACTTATGAGAGAAAGAAGACATATACGGGCGGGTAAAGAAGACGATTTTTATATATTAGATATGAGAGAGATAAGCAAAATATTATCTGGTACAACAGAGGTTCTGACATCATTTCTTGGAACAATAGCGGCAGTAAGTCTTCTTGTGGGAGGTATAGGTATAATGAATATAATGCTTGTTTCTGTGACTGAAAGGACAAAAGAAATAGGAATAAGGATGGCTATAGGAGCATTACAAAGGGATGTATTACTTCAGTTTTTAGTGGAGGCAATAGTATTATCTTCATTTGGGGGGATTATAGGAATTATTCTTGCATTTATAGTATCATTTTCACTATGTAAAATAATGCTTGTTCCTTTTGTATTAGATATGAAAATAGTATTTCTTGCTTTTGGATTTTCTGTGGTTGTAGGTATTATATTTGGATACTTTCCAGCAAGAAAAGCAGCGAATATGAACCCTATAGAGGCTCTCAGGCATGAATAATTTCAGGCAACTGGGAAAAGCTAATAAGCTTTATTCCCAGATCTTTTATCTTTTCTGCAACCCTGTGACTTGTTAAAGCCTTTAATTCTTTAAAACCAGGACTATTTTTCATATCTACTGGATGAAGATATATCTCAAATACTCCTTGTATATACTGTAGTCTGTCCAATAGTATAAGAAGCCAATCCTCTGTTATTTCCCCTGTTTTATACAAACCAAATACACCATCAGGATGTTTAATATTACTAAGATGCACTTTTTTCATAAATATCTTAGAAAGAGGATAAAATGTCCATCGATAAAAAATGTTTCTTATAGGATGACCTTTTGATATCCTTGATGACAATGTCCAAGGTTCAAATGGAAATCTTATACTCTTTATACTATATTCCTGACATTTTTTTATAATAATATCCAAAAGTTTTGGATGGATATGAATATGATGGTGAGAATCTACATGTGAAAAATTTATTCCTGTATTAGCAAATCTTCTAAATTGTAGAGATATTTCTTCTTTTATCCATGAAATAGTCTTTTTTTGAAATTGTGCCAAAAGCCCTAAAATAGCTGGTGAAAAGCGTATTTTTTTATTTAATGCAATAGAACTACCTTCTGTAATAGAGATATGTAATCCTACATCTATATCTTTTTGTTTTGCCATTTCTATTGCTTGTTTCCATTCTTTTCCTACTATCATAATACTGGCAGAGGTTAATACTCCTTCCTCTTTAGCTATAACAATTGCTCTGTTAGTTTGGGAATCTTTACCAAAATCATCTGCTGTTATTAGTAAATAAATCATTCTAACTGAATAACCCTACCATCAAAGAATACTTTATACGTCTTTCCTCTCCACTGGACTTTATTTCCCAGAAAACTCCATATCCATATAAAAACAGAAATTATATCAGATAGAGGATTTGTAAATGATCTATATATATCAGTATCTAATAGAAGTAAGACACTAATACTACTTGCCATTCTAAAAAAGATGGCCAGTAAGAGCATAAAAGCAGATGTAAAAGATCCATGAAGATAAATACTATTAAGAATTGCCCAGAAGGTTGGATAGCAGATAACAGAGAAAAAATACCCTATAGGATTGCATACTTTTATGGTTCTATACCATCTTAATACATGAATAATAGCGTCTTTAACGGTCTTAGTTGATGGAATTATAGATACTATATATGGTGCAAGTTTGATTTTATAGCCTGCTTCGATGATCTTTTTTGCAAGCATATAATCATCTGCCAAATAATCTTTTATTGAAGCAAAACCCCCTATCCTTTTTAAAACATCCATCCTTATAGCTATAGAGGCACCAAATGCATATTTTATAGGTCCTAATTTAGATGCTACCAATACACTGGGAATAAAGTTGGTTTCTATATGGATAGCCTCTATTATTTCCGGTAAATCTACATCCTCTATAGTTCTATATATTGCTGTAGTAGCGCCCACTTTAGGATCATCTAACATAGGCTCAATCATACTCTTTATATAATTTTTTGTTACTCTGGCATCTGAATCTGAAATGATAAGAATATCTGTATCAGATGGGATATATCTTTCCATATTCATCATATTCCTAACTTTTTTGTTTGAGCCAGATCCTTCTTCACCTACTGCCAAAATTACTTGATAAGAAAAATATTTTTTCATTTCTTGAGCTATTTTGTATGCAGGATCTCTATTATTTTCAATCCCTAATAATACTTTAAAGTTTGGATAATCTTGTTCTACAAAATGCATAAGGTTGAAAAACATATTTTTATCTTCTCCACATAAAGGCTTAAAACATACAACTTTTGGTAAGTTTCTTCTTCTATATTCTTTCTTTTTTTTTGCTTCTAAATATTCATAAAATTTGAATGTGCTATAAATAACAAGAGCATGATATATGTAAGACATAATACAAATAGTAATTAATAATAAGCCTAAAATATCCATCCTATTTCTTACCCCTTTTTCTATTTCTCATAAATGAGAAAAATTCCTTTGCTTCCCTAAGTCTTCTTTTGCACATATCCATATCAGTAATCATAGTTTTTATGATTCTTAGAATAGGTTTAGGTCTAAAATAGAATCTTCTATAAAATCTTTCTACTGAATCAAATATCTCTTCTTTTGATAAATTTTCATATTCAAGTGCCGCTTGTTGGATCCCTGAATCACTTACTAATTCGTCAGATACAAGCCAACCATTTTCTATTGCTTGTTCATAAAGTTCTGTTCCAGGATAAGGAGTTGCAATTGATACCTGTAAAGTGTCAGGATCTATATCTTGGGCAAATTTAATAGTCTGTTCTATTGTATCTTTTGTTTCGCCAGGAAGTCCCAGAACAAATGTAGCATGTGTCATTATGCCAAGTCTTCTACAAGTTTTCATAAAACGTTTGATTTGATGAGTTGTAATACCTTTTTTTATATTTTTTAATATCTGATCATTTCCTGATTCTATTCCAACCATAACTAAACGAAGCCCATTTTCTTTCATGATCGCCAGTGTCTTTTCAGGTACATTAGCCCTTGAACTACACGACCAAATTATACCTAATTTGCCAAGTCCTTTTGCTATTTCTTCTGCCCTCTTAAAATCAGCAGTAAAAGTGTCGTCATCAAAGAAAAACTCTTTTACTTGAGGAAACATATTCCTTGCTCTTGCCATTTCTTCTATAACAATTTTTACAGACCTTTTTCTGTAATTTCTTCCAGCAATAGTTTGTGGCCAAAGGCAGAATGTACATTTTCCTGGACAACCTCTTCCAGTATATAAAGAAAGATAAGGATGCAAAAGATATCCTATAAAATAATTCTCTATTTTTAGATCTCTTTTATATATATCTAATACACTAGGAAGTTCATCCATATTTTTAATAGGTTCTCGTTTTGGATTTATCTTGATATTATCTTTATCTCTATAAGCGATCCCTTTTATTTCTGAAAAAGGGAGTCCTTTTGCTATATCCAATATTGTATAATCAAATTCTCCTATAGCGACAAAATCTACAGCCTTTCCTTCTGACAATGATTCCATAGGGAGAACTGTAGTATGTGGACCTACCATTCCGACTAATATTTCTGGGTATGTCTCTTTGAGTTCATAAGCGAGGAGAGCATCATTTCTAAAACCCGGGGTGCTGGTAAATATAACTACCACATTAAAATCTTTTGCGATCTTTATTACATTGCCAGGTGTTATATTATGGGCAGGAGCATCTACTAACCTGCTTCCAGGACAAAGAGCAGCTGCTTGGGCTAACCATGTAGGGTACCAAAAGGATGTGACCTCTCTTTTTGCTTGATATCTGCTTCCAGCTCCTCCATCAAAGCCTTCATAAGATGGAGGATTTAAGAAAAGCACCTTTCTTTTTATACACATGATACATTTCCTTTCTAATTGGAGTTTTAAAACGGGCACAAATAAAGTTAATTCTTATTATAAATATCATTGAATTGTGGCATTTACAATCTTTTTATGGTAAATAACTGAAACCAAGGTTTAGTTCATATAAGATGAAGGTTTTTATAACAGGGGCATCAGGTTTTATAGGTTCGAGAATTGTAAGGGTACTTCTGGGCAAAGGCTATAAAGTGAGGGCCTTAGTCAGAAAGAGTAGTAATCTGCAAAACATATCAGACCTGCCAATTGAAGTTGCATACGGAGATGTAAGAGATCAAGATTCATTGATAAAAACAATACAGGGATGTGATGTTTTGTTCCATGTTGCAGCAGATTATAGGCTATGGGTACCAAATCCACGAGAGATATATGAGACAAATGTTGTAGGTACAGAAAATGTTATGAAGGCTGCATTAGAAAAAAATATACGCAGAGTAGTGTATACAAGTAGTGTTGCAACTTTAGGACTTAACACCAATGGGAGTCCGGCTAACGAAGATACCCCTGTTAGTATAGATGATATGATAGGTCATTATAAAAGGTCAAAGTTTATAGCAGAATTTAGAGTAAAGGAGATGATAAAAAAGTATGGACTGCCAGCAATAATTGTTAATCCTTCTACCCCAATTGGCCCTGGTGATATAAAGCCAACGCCTACAGGAAGAATCATAATAGAAGCTGCATCAGGCAAAATGCCAGCATATGTGGATACAGGATTAAATATTGTGCATGTAGATGATGTAGCAACAGGACATTTTTTGGCCTTAGAAAGGGGAGAGATAGGGCAAAGATATATACTTGGTGGGGAAAATATGAGTCTCAAACAGATTCTTGAAGAGATAGCACGTTTGACAGGTAAATCTGCTCCCAAGATAAAACTTCCGCCAAATATTATTCTTCCAATAGCATATATTGCAGAACTAATAGCTAAATTTACCCAAAAAGAACCTTTTGTGACTGTAGATGGAGTCTTGATGTCTAAAAAAAAGATGTTTTTCTCAATAGAAAAGGCAAAAAACCAACTGCATTATAATGCAAGACCTGCAAGAGAAGCAATAAAAGATTCTATTGACTGGTTTAAACAAAAGGGATATATAAGCAATCTTACTTAATCTATTTTTTGGTTTTAAAATGGGTGTTCCATTTATTCAACAATATCATATTACACGATATATATTAGACCAGAGAAGAAGAGGCAAAAAAAAGTATCCTTTAGTCCTTATGTTAGAGCCTCTTTTTAAATGCAATCTAAGATGTCCTGGATGTGGCAAAGTAGCTTACCCAAAAGATATATATAATAAATATATGAGCAAAGAAGAATGTTGGGATGCTGTGGAAGAATGTGGCGCTCCTGTAGTTTCTGTTGCTGGAGGTGAGCCCCTGCTTCATAAAGATATGCCTGAAATTGTGGAAGGAATAATATCTCGTAAAAGATTTGTTTATCTTTGTACCAATGCTATATTGTTAGAAAAAAATCTTTCACTGTATAAACCAAGTAATTATTTTACTTTTTCTGTACACTTAGATGGAGATGAAGCACAACATGATACATCTGTGGGTAAAAAAGGAGCTTATAGAATAGCAACAAATGCTATAAAGGCTGCCAGAAAAAGAGGATTTAGAATTACCATTAATTGTACCCTTTATAATGGCGTTAATCCTGAACGGATGGCCTTATTTTTAGATGAGGTTATGAAATTGGGGGTTGAAGGGGTTACAATTGCTCCTGGATTTCATTATGAAAATGCTGAAAGGCATGATTTATTTTTAGAAAAGAAGAAAAGCAGGCTCCTATTTAGAGAACTTTTAAAATTATCTAAGGGTAGAGGTTGGAGATTCAATCATACTCGTTTATATTTAGATTTTTTGGCGGGTAATAGAAATTATAAATGTACTCCCTGGGGCAATCCTACAAGAAATATATTTGGATGGCAAAGGCCATGTTATCTTCTTAATGATGGGGGCTATGCCAAGAGCTTTAAGGAGCTTTTAGAGGAGACTGATTGGGAAAATTGGGGACCTGGGCGATACCCTAAATGTGATAATTGTATGCTACATAGTGGATTTGAGGCTACAGCAGTTAATGATATGATTGATCATCCATTTAGTGCATTAAAGGTATATCTATTTGGGCCAAGAACAGATGGTCCTATTAACTATATATAAGGATTATATATAAGGATACAAAAATTGGGTCATTTTGGAGATTGCAAGGCCATATTATTTGATTTTGGGGGGACATTAGATTCTGATGGAGGACATTGGTTAGATAGATTTTTTGAAATATACAAAAAATGTGGATTTAATATATCTTTTTCTCTTTTAAAAGATGCATTTTATTATGCAGATGAAATATGTTGTAAGGATTCCAAGGTAAATGAATTTGGTTTTTATTCACTTTTAAAATATCATGTTGATCTTCAATTCAGCAAGTTGGGCTTGAATGATGATATAAAGAAAAAAGAAATAATCGAACATTTTTTTGAAGAAAGCAAATCTTATCTTAAAAGAAATAGGAATTTTTTGTGTGAATTGCATAAAAAATTTCTACTTGGAGTAGTTTCTAATTTTTATGGAAATGTTTCTATCATATGCAAAGAAATGGGGCTATCCAGATATTTAGATATTATATTAGATTCTGAACAGATTGGTATTAAGAAGCCAGATCCACGGATATTTATAAAGGCTGTTGAGGCTTTGAACTTAGATATTAAGGATGTAGTATTTGTAGGTGATTCTTATGAAAGAGATATGATCCCATGCAAAAGATTGGGGATGAAAGTGGTATGGATAAAAGGGCCAAAACCTCGTATTCCTGAAAATCCTCTTCCAGTAGATGCTGAAATTTCAAATTTAACCTATCTTATGAGATTGCTCTAATGAAAGCCGGAATCATAGCTGCTGGTAAAGGAGAGAGGCTGAAGAATGGGGGTATTTTTACACCTAAGCCTCTTATTCGTTTAGGTGGAGTTCCTATAATAGAGAGGACCATAATGGCGGCTATCAATGCAGGAGCTAATTATATAGCCTGCATAGTTAATGATATAGAAAAGGAAGTTTCAGAATATCTAAAATCTAAATCATGGCCTGTAACTTTTAGGCTTGTAGTAAAAACTACGCCTAATTCTATGGAAAGTCTATTTAATTTATCACCTTTTTTGGATGAGCCTTTTTTATTACTCACAGTGGATTCTGTTTATCCTTTTGATATGTTAAAAAAATTTGTAAATAACGCTCAGCATTTTAATGCTGATGGAGTTCTTGCTGTAACAAATTTTGTGGATGATGAAAAACCATTATGGGTAAAAATGGACAGTAATAATAAAATATTCATCATTGGGGATGAGGCAATTCCTACCTCTTATATAACAGCAGGATTTTATTATTTTAGACCAAATATTTTTAAGCTTATCAATAAAGCCAGAAAAATGGATTTAAAAGCTTTAAGAGAGTTTTTGGCTCTTATTATAAAAAATGGATATGATATATACGGCCTTTCTGTAAAAAAAGTTATTGATTTAGATCATCCAGAAGACATAAAAAAAGCAGAGTCCTTTTTAAGGAGTATAAGTAGTGAAGGTATTGGGAATATATAGAGAAAAAATATTTTCTCCCGGTAAAATCGAAGCAGATAGATCCATAATAGATATGACATTGGAGCAACTAAATAGTATAGGCTTAAAAACAGAATCTATTTCTCCTTATAATCTTAATTTACATGCCAATAATGTAGACTGTATCCTAAACATGGCTCAGTCTGAAGAAGTGTTATCAATCTTGAGAAGAATGGAAGAGACAGGAGTTAAGATTATAAACTCTGTAGATTCTATAATAAATTGTTATCGTAAGAATTTAATAAGGATTTTAAAAAAAGCAGGTGTGCCTATGCCAAAGACCTGGATATATCCTCTTGATATCATAGAGAATGAAGTGTCAGAAGTCTATTCATTAGGTTGGATTGGATCATATTGGTTAAAGCGAGGCAATTTTCATGCTATAGAAACAGGGGATGTAATAAGGGTAAGCTCGTTTGATGAAATGGAAAGGGGACTTAAATATTTTAGAAAAAAGGGGATCACAGATATTATAGTGCAAGAACATGTGGAGGGTAAAATTATAAAGTTTTATGGTGTGGGTACTGAATATATAAAGGCCTTTTTAATGTCTGAGAATAAAGAATTTAAGCTGCCCTATGCGATCAGACATATGATATGGGATGCTATAAAGCATTTGGGGCTTGAGATATATGGAGGAGATATGATAATAGGCTATGATGGTCAGGTGTTCATTATAGATATAAATGACTGGCCAAGTTTTTCTTTATGTAGGGCTGAAGCAGCTAAGGAGATTGCAATATATATAAAAAAGCAAATTGGAGGAATTCTGATGAATTATCAACCAAAGGTTGCTATTTACGAAAGCAGTGATGGCATTTCTAAACAGATGTATTTTGAGGAACAAAAATATATGTCCCCAGGTCTTCAGGAAGTAGCTCAACTTGCCCAACTTACTATAAGAAAAGGTGAGGGTTGTTGGCTTGTAGATTTAGATGGAAAGAAATATCTCGATTTTATGGCAGGAGTTGCAGTATGCAGTCTTGGGCATTCTCATCCAAGATATGTGGAAAAACTTTCGGAACAACTTAAAAATTCTTTTGTAGGTAGTTTCACTTCAGAGAAAAGGCTTGAACTCCTAAGGCTCATAGCATCTCTTACTCCGGGCAATCTTAATAAGATTCAACTTTACAGTGGGGGAGCTGAGGCAGTGGAGGCAGCTATTAGACTTGCTAAGGCATATACAAATAACTTTGAAATAATAAGTTTTTGGGGTGGATTTCATGGAAAGACTGGCGGAGTTATGGGCCTTATAGGTGATCCATGGAAACAAAACTGGGGACCTTTATACCCAGGTCTTCATATTGCTCCTTATGCAGATTGTTATAGATGTCCGTTTAAAATGAAATATCCTAATTGTGGCATATATTGTCTGGAATTCTTGGAAAAATTTATAGAAAACAATACTGCTGGTAGTATTGCTGCAATAATTGTAGAAACCATGCAGGGAACAGCTGGTAATATAATACCTCCTCCTGAATTTATAAAAGGGGTTTTGAATATAGCTCATAAAAATGGGGCACTACTTATTGCAGATGAGATGATTACAGGATTTGGAAGAACTGGTAAAATGTTTGGTTCTGAACATTCAGATATTATACCAGATATCATAACTGTAGGTAAGGGAATGGGAAATGGTTTTCCTATAAGTGGTCTTATTTCAACAGAAGAAATAACAAATGCTTATCCTTTTTCAAAGCCCAGTTCTTCTTCAAGTAGTTATGGAGGTAATGTTATGGCTTGTGCAGCCGCATTAGCCACTATAGAGACTATATTGGAAGAATCATTGGTTCAAAACTCAAAAGAAGTAGGAGAATATCTATTAAAAGGTTTGAAGGAATTACAGCAGAAATATGAATTTATAGGTGATGTGAGAGGCGTTGGTCTTCTTATAGGTGTAGAGTTAGTAAAAGATAGAGATACAAAAGAACCCCTTGATAAAAAAATGACTCAAAAGATATTTCTGGAAACACTGAAACGTGGGATGGTATGTATGAATTATAAGCCTAATTTCAGGATAAATCCTCCTTTGATTATTACAAAAGAAGAAGCAGATAAGGGATTGGAAATATTAGATGATGTTTTTAAATACACAAAGATATATATACTCAAATAATAAACCTTTTATAGGTGCTATTATAGGTTTTGGTGGAGTAGCAGAACATGCCCATGCTCCTATTCTAAAAAAAGATCCTCGTTTTTGCATAAAAGCTATTGTTGAGCCTTATAAAGATAGGGTTAAAATTGCAAAATCGATCTTTCCAAGTGCTGTATTCTATAAGGATATAGATGAGTTATTTACCCATGAGACTCTGGATTTTGTAGATATCTGCACTCCTCCTGCGTATCATGCAGATATAATTATGAAGGCATGTGAAAATAGGGTTCATATAATATGTGAAAAGCCACTTGTTACTGAGATTGATGATTTAAAAAGGGTTTTAAAGGCATCAAAAGAAGCTAATGTAGTCCTTTTTTGTATAAATAATTGGAAATATGCGCCTGTATGGTCAAAGGTTATAGAACTTATAAATAAAGGATTTATAGGAAAAATCCAAAAGATTACTCTTTCAGTTTTAAGAACCCCTAAATCAGGGGGGGGGATAACTGACTGGAGAAAGATTAAAAGCATAGCAGGCGGTGGGATACTTATGGATCATGGTTGGCATCATATATATTTTATAAATTCTATTACAAAGGGAGAACCGTTAAAGGTTATAGCAAGAATGGGGTATGTTAATTCTAATGATTCTATGTTGGAAGATGAGGTAAATCTCAATATAGATTATGGAAATATACAGGTTAATCTTTATCTTACTTGGAGAGCAACATTAAGAAAGAATTTTGGATATATTTCAGGAGATAAAGGAGAAATAATAATAGGCGATGACCATCTAATTTTAAGAAATACAGATTCTTCATTGAGATACAATTTTTATCCTCCTTTATCAAAAGGATCTCATCATATAGAATGGATGGTTCCTGTTATAGATGATTTTTTTAATGAATTAGCAAATAAAAATAATAAAAGAGGAGATAATTTAAGAGAGGCGGCTATATGTCTTCACGTAATTTCTCTTGCCTATAGATCCCAAAAAAATAGCTGTATGCCTGTAAAGGTTTCTGATATTTTCAATGACTGATAAATTTATTCATACTATAGGAATACTTGATGCGTCTGATAGAGGGTCATGGGAGCTTGTAGGAGGTATTCCTTTAATAGCGAGATATATCTACTATTTTGTAGAATTAGGTATAAAAGAAGCCTATATTCTTGTTTCCAAAGATACAAAAATAAAAAATATTAGTAAATGGACTAATAAATGGAAAGACAAAATTATAATATACGAACATATTTGTGAAAACACCTTTGGCTTTCTTTCCCAGATACAAAGTAACATTTTATACATAAATACTTCTTTTTTAATTGATAAAAGGATAATAGAGAAAATCTACAATTCATCTCCTACCACTATCTTTCTTCTTAATGAGGCTCAAAAAAATATATTTTTGGGTATTTTTGACAAAGATGGCTTGAGGCTGTGGGCTGAAAAAGGATTATCTGGGTTATTAGATACGGTCTGTATAATCCGAAAAGAAGATATAGATACTTTTTCTGTTGAAATAAGAGGAAATCTGGAACCATATATAGTTTCTGTAAAAAATAAAAAGGATGCAAACAAAGCTACTCTTATACTTATAAAAAATATGCAAAAAAAAGTAATGGATTTGCCTGCAGAATGGATTGATCCTTTTTTCGAAAACTATCTTACATATATTCTTTGTAAAACTCCTATTACTCCTAATATAGTGACCATATTTTCCCTTTTTATAGCAATAATAATAGCAATCCTTTTCTATAATGGATATTTTTTATTAGGAGCTTTTTCTACATATATTGTTGAGGTATTAGATGGAGTTGATGGAAAATTGGCCAGGACAAAACTGCAATTTAGTAAATTTGGAGAGTATGAATGTGTTGTGGATTACTTTTATGAAAATCTTTGGTATATAAGCCTTGGTATTGGATTAAAGAGAGTATTTTGTTATGACTTTGCTTTATTTGTGGCAGGAATAATAGTGTTTTGTGACACCCTGGATAATATAATATATACTTTAGCTAATAAATGGTTACCTAAAAATCTTGATCTTATGTCTCCATTTGATATGACATTTAGGAGAATAGCAGGCCGCAGAAATATATATTGTTTTATGTTTATGATAGGTTTTCTTATGCAATATTATATCCAAACATTTCTTGTTGTTTCTATATGGTCTGTGATAACAGTATCAGTGCATATTCTTAGATTGATTCATCATAAAAGGAATATAGTATGAAAAAATTCCATCTATATACTATTATTATGGGAATTTTTTTACTTGTTTTTCTGATATGGAAAATAGGCATAAAAGAACTGTTATGCAATTTTAGTTTATTAGGTTGGGGATTAATTCCCATAATATTGTTAGAAGGGGTTGCTGATATATTTCATTCCTTTGCATGGAAGGCCTGTCTCCCTTATTCATTAAGATCTATACCGTTTAGCAAGATATTCTGTATAAAGATGGCAGGAACTTCTATTAATTATTTAACTCCAACTTTAGATCTGGGGGGCGAAGTTACTAAAGGGACGCTGCTTGCTATAGACCACCAGGGACCTGGTATAGCTACTGGGATTATAATTGATAAACTATCTTTTGCTTTTTCTAAACTTTTATTTGTTGTAATCGGTTCTTTAACGCTCTTGTGGGATATAAACCTTTCTTTCGGTATAAGAATAGGCATGTTTGTTGGGAGTGGAATATTAGGAGCTGGAATATTAGGATTTCTTATAGTCCAACGATCTGGACGATTAGGATCTATTGTAAGATGGTTGGTTAACCATAATATAGGAGGGAGTTTAATAAAAAAGATATCTACTCATATTACTCAAATAGATGAAGAACTTAAACAATTTTATAAAGAGAATCCCCATAATTTGCCTATATCTATGCTATGGCATAGTTTAGGTTTTATGTGTGGAATATTCCAATGTTGGATATTTATGTTGGTACTAACTGGTAAATCTTCTTTTATTATTGCAGCTGGCATATGGTTATTAGGAACATGGTTAGACCTTGTTGGATTTGCAATACCTACTCATATTGGAGTAATAGAGGCAGGAAGGGTATTGGTATTTAAGGTAATGGGTTTTGGTTCATCCTTGGGACTTACTTTTGGTTTGGCATTAAGAATTGAACAACTATTCTGGGCAGTAGTAGGATTGTTGATATATATGTGGTATATTTTAAAGACTCACAATAAAAATAGAGATAAGGAGGTAGAAAAGCTGATATGAAAAATCATTCATGCTTTTATTTGATTTTTATATCTATATTTTTTGTTTCGGTTTTGTCATATGCTTTTAATGTCAATGCCAATGCTTTATTAGGTAAATGGAAAACTGCTGATGGAGATGCAATAATAGAATTTTATAAATGTGGTAATAAGTATTGTGGCAGGATTGTATGGGCAAAGGAGCCTAATAAAAAGGATATTCATAATCCAAATCCCTCTCTTAGAAACCGGCCATTGTTAGGTGCTACAATACTTACAGATTTTGTTTTTAATGGAAATAATGAATGGATAGATGGTCGTATTTATGATCCAAATAATGGAAAAAAATATAAATGTAAATTAACTATGGATTCAAAGGATAGGCTGAAAGTAAGGGGCTATATATTATGTTCTATATTTGGAAAGACTACAATATGGAAAAGAGTAAATTCGATACCAAAAAAAATAAGGAGGGAAAGGCATGAATAAAAAAGGATACTTTTTAGCTGTTTTTATAATGGCTTTCTTCTTTTTTTATATACATTGTAATAAAGCTTTTTGTTTAGAAGAAAAGAAACCTATAAAAAAATATACCTTTACTTTAGATCAGCTCATTCAAAAAGCAATTGCTCATAGTCCTGAAATAGGTGAAAGTAAAATGGAAATACTTGCAGCAAAAAGTGACTTTGCTCAAGTAAAAGCAGCATATCTTCCAAGAATAGACGTTACTGCTGTGGCAGGTCCTGTTTCTGATGCTGATGAACCCGTGGTAAAAGAAGTGGGACATAGTGGTATATATAAAATCCATGATCCTTATAATGGAGGTATTGGTATATTCGGAAGGTTAGATTTTACCGTTACTCAACCCCTTTTTACATTTGGTAAACTTTATAACAATAAACAGGCCGCATTTTTTGGTGTTAAGGCTCAGGAATTTGAGGTTTTAAAAAAGAAGTTAGAAATAGCCTTAAGAGTAAAACAGCTTTACTATGCATTAATTTTGTCTCGGCAGGGTGTAAATGTAGCAAATGATACGGATGATTTCTTTAATGATACAAAACAGATAATAAAAAAATTACTAAAAATGGGTTCAGATAATGTAACACAAAGTGATATCTATAAAGTAGAGGCATATAGGGCAGGCACTATAAGAGCGAGGGCTGAAGCAGAAAAGGGGGAAAAAGTAGCATATTTTGCATTAAAATCTATGATAGGTTTATCTCCTGATGAGGAATTCGATGTAATAAAAAAGAGTCTCGCAATAGATAAAAATAAGATTAAGAATTTAAAATACTATATAGAGTTAGCCTTTTCTAATAGACCAGATTATAAACAACTTAAAGAAGCACTGGAAGCCAAACAATTTGAGGTAAAAGCTGCGGTTAGTGAAGAATATCCATCATTTTTTGCTGCTCTTCAGGGTTCTATTGCAGGGGCTCCTGGAAGAGAAAAATTTGATAATAAATATATACAGGATGATTTTAACCATGCATATGCTGGTATAGTATTTGGTATGAAATGGGATTTCGATTTTGGGATAAAAAAGGCAAAAATAGATAAAAAAAGAGCAGAATATAGGAAGCTTGTTTTTACTAAACAAAATGCAGATATGGGTATTCCTATCCAAATTACTGAATTATACAATCAACTTATAGAATGGCAGAAGGCAGCGGAATCATATCATCAGGCTGCTATAGCTGCCAGAAAGTGGGTAGTATCAGCAATGTCTGATTTTGATATGGGAACTGGTACAGCAGCTAATTTGCTTTTTGGTATAGAAAAATACGGCGATAATCAGGGTAAGTATTTGGAAAGTTTATATAATTACCATTTAACAATGGCTCAATTAGAGGCTGCTATTGGTAAAGGGGAATAAAGGCGAGTGAAACAAAAGATAATTGATAAATTATTTGGTAAGCTTACAGCATTTCAAACATCTTATCCTGTTTTAGTAATAATAATAGCATTTTTTTTGACAATATTATCATTTTATTATGCATTTAAAAAAATGGATTTTTATACTGCTCAAAGAGACCTTATATCTCCTAAAAATAGGCTTATGAAACTTTATAAAAGATTTGATCAATTTGACGATCTTGATAATTTTATAGTGGTCATTCACCATAAGAATAAAAAAATAGCTTTAAGATTTTTAAAAAAATTAGTTTATGTTCTGAGTAGACAAAAGAATAAGTATTTAGAAATATTTTATAGAATAGATCCAGAAAAATTTAAAAAATGGGCTCTTTTGTATTTAGATAAAAAGGATTTATTAAATATCAAGGATCAGATTAAAGAACATCATGAGCTTATAAAAGATATGATGAAGTCTCCCTCATTAGTTCATATATTAGAAGCGATAAACAAGGAAATGTCTCGTAAAATGATAGGAGAACTTTTTACAGGTTTTTTGGAAGAGCCTCAAGAAAGAGAGGGTAAACCTGTTGATCTAAGTTTTCTTATAAATTTACTTCAAGACATGCTTCAGTGGATAAATGGTAAAAATGTTTATCATTCTCCTTGGAGTAATCTTTTTTCTAAAAAATCGTGGGGTGAAGATAAAGGATATTTTTGGACAGAAAACAAAAAATATTTACTTGTATTTATTACTCCTAAAAAAACAGGGGGAGGTTTTATAAAGGCAAGGGCTGCTCTTGTATCCCTTAGGGACACGATAGCACATCTTAAAAAGTCTTTTCCAGATATAGAGGTAGGAGTTACTGGGCCTGAGGCTCTTAATATGGATGAAATGTATATATCTCTTAGAGATATGACTATTGCAACTATAATATCAATGGTTGGCTTAATTATATTACTTTGTCTTTTTTGGAAAGGGATAAGACGCCCTATATTAGAAATGATAGAACTTATTGTGGCCCTTGCTATTACTACTGGTCTGACAGCGCTTATAATTGGGCATCTAAATATACTTTCTGTTACTTTTGCCCCTCTTTTGCTGGGTTTAGGCATAGACTATGGTATTCACTGGCTTGCAAGATATCAGGAAGAAATAACTTTTAACGTATCTTCAAAAACTGAGGCAATCCAAAAAACTATGATGCGTATGGGGCCAGGAATATTATTAGCAGGTATTACTGCTTCTTTGTCTTTCCTGCCTTTAATACTTACTGGATTTCTTGGATTGGTAGAACTGGGAATAATCACATCTATTGGTATGATTCTTACTACAATAACAACATTGTGTTTATTGCCTTCTCTTGTTATTTTATTTGACAAATATTCTTTTAATAATAAAACCAGTCTTTTGTCTCTACGTATAAGAGTAAGACCTGTATTAAAAATAACCCAAACTTCTGCACTTTTTATAATGATAACAGGAGTGATATTGACATTTGTATCTATATTAGGGGCAAGAAATATTAAATTTGATTTAAATATGCTTAATCTTCAATCAAAACATGCAGAATCTGTAATATGGGAAAAAAAGCTTTTGTCTGATTCTAAACGGTCTAGTATGTATGGAGCAATATTTGTCAAGTCTTTAAAAGAAATTGATAAAAAAGAAAGACAACTAAAATCCTTACATACGATTTCAGAAACGCAAAGTATAAAGGACATATTGCCAAAAGACCAAAAAGAAAAGCTGGTTATACTCCATAGTATAAAACCCTTTATCTCTGATATAAAAATAGGTAGGGTACATTCAGACGATATAAATATATATGAATTGGATGATATATTAAAAAGGATACGATTTAAAATGTTACCTTCTTCTGCAAAAAAATGGGGAGCTGATAAACCTACAGAGAAACAGATGATAAAAGTTAGAGAACTTATTTCTAAAATAAGGCAGCGCCTTGTTGAGGAGGAAAAGGATATATTAACTGCTCGATTAATGGCCTTTGAAAGGGAACTTGTAACTGATTTAAATGATAAAATTTCTACTATAAAAGAGAATGTTATTACTAAAAAAATGAAAGTTAAAGATCTACCAGAATCTATAAAAAAGAGATTCATAAGCTATGACAATATGTATTTGATAAGGGTATTCCCTTCTGGGAATATATGGAACCCTTCTTTTTTAGGCGAGTTTGTTCATGATATAAGACGTGTTGATCCTAATGCAATAGGAGATCCTGTAACTTTATATGTATTTACAAAGGCATTTCGGAACGCATGTATAAAAGCTGCTATATATGCTATATTATTTATATTTATTCTTTTGTTATTTAGCTTAAAAGATCTTGTTTATTCATTATTAGTTATGATACCATTAATAGTAGGTACAGTTTGGACGATGGGGCTTATGCATGTATTTCATGTGAATTTTAATTTGGCTAATAGTCTTTTTCTTCCTCTTATTGTAGGGGCGGGAGTAGAATATGGTATTATTATTATCAGGAGATGGAGAGAATTAAAAGAACAAAGTATAGGTGATCATGTTCTATTTCCTTTTAGTACTATAAAAGGGGTTCTTTTGGCAGGTCTTACTACAACTGTTGGTTTTGGTAGTTTATTGATTTCAGATCATCAGGGAATTCACAGTCTTGGTCTTTTAGCAGTAATTGGAAGTTTAAGTATATTATTGGCTGCTATATTATTTCTACCGTCGATTTTATATCTGATAAATAGAGGGTAAAAATGTCTAATAGATTCAAATTTAAAGAAATGGTAGTAGGGGGTATAAAATTTTTTAAGTATTTATTAACAGGGGGACTTTTTAACATAAATCTTGAGGTTACAAAAAGATGTAATGCTCAATGTGATTTTTGTGATTATTGGAAAGAATCTTCTCCTCCAGAGATAAAGGACTATGTTCCTGTTGTTAAAAGGCTTAATCCTTTATCTGTGAGCCTTACTGGTGGTGAGCCTCTTTTAAGACGGGATTTGGAAGATATTATAAACAATTTAAGAAATAACTTTACATTTCTATATATTTCATTGATTACAAATGGTTTGCTTCTTAGTTATGAACGTGGATTGAGATTATGGGAGTCAGGTCTTAATGAATTATCCATTTCCTTAGATTATTTAGATAAAAGGCATGATGAGGGTCGTAAACTACCAGGATTGACTGCTCATATATTGGAAGTAGCTCCAAAATTGGCAGAATCAGGAGTAGAAATTTGCTTTAATGTAGTTATAAAAAAAGAAAATATAAATGAAGTGCCTAAAATTATAACTTGGGCAGCAGAAAGAGGTATAAAGGTCTCGTTAAGCACATATAATTGGTGGAGGACTAATAATAAGACCCATGCTGTTAGCCTTTCTCAGATGAATGAACTTGTTTTATTAATCAATAGAATAAAAGATTTAAAAGATAAGTTTGGGAATGTTTCCACAAGTGATTATTATCTAGACAGAATTCCTGTATTTTTTGAAAATGGAGGAGTTCCTGGGTGTACAGCGGGGCTTAATTGGGTACAGGTAACTCCTGATGGTATGATAAAAAGATGTTCTGATCATCCTGTCGCGTGCCATTATACAGAGTGGAGAAGAGACTTTTTTTCTCCTACTGATTGTGATCGTTGCTGGTATTCATGTAGAGGGGCAGCACAAGAACCATGGACTTTTGTTAGATTTTTTAAAGAAGCCAATGGGGCTCTTAATCCTTACTGTTTAAAAAAGGCCCTATCCAGATAGTCTTTCCATTATCAAACTTGCATTTTTGTAAAATAAACACTATAGGAATAAGACACTAATCAAAAGAATGGAGGTGCAAAGTGGATAGCTATTTAATAAAACAAATAACTCCTGAGATAAATCCCCCCACTCTCAAAGATAATACGGCAGATGTTGATCGTATAATAAGGGCACTCAACAAAATATTTGCTCCAAAAGAGATAAAAATAGATTTTTCTCTTATAAAAGATGTTCCATATAAACTTAGGAATGCTAATTATAAGGTGTCATTATGTGTTTCTGAAATAGGTAATGAGGTATATATTATTGATATTTTTGATGCTAATAATTCAGATTTATATGGTTTAGCAGTTGATTTGGGCAGTTCGACCATTGTACTTAGACTTATTAATTTAATAACTATGAAAAAAATTGATGAAATTACATTTCATAATCCACAGATAGAAATAGGTACCGATATACTTACAAGGATACATTTTGCATCTAAGCAAGATGGACTTATGCGACTGCAAAATATGTTGATAGATGCCATAAATACAGAGATTTATAAGTTAACAAAAAAACACAATATATCATTAGATTCAATTGTAGGAATATCAATTGCTGGAAATACGAGTATGACACATCTATTTTTGGGTCTTACTCCTTATTGGATATGTAGGGAACCTTATATACCAGTTGTTAACAAATTTTTTCCACTTAGAGCATATAAAGTGGGTTTAAAAATTAATCCTTATGCACTTTTATTTGTATTTCCTAATGTAGGGAGTTATTTTGGAGGGGATCTTATTGCAGGAATAATTGCTTCAGGTATGGCAAAGCAAAGCGATGAAATATGCATTTTGGTAGATGTAGGAACTAATGCAGAAGTAGTATTAGGAAATTCGGATTGGCTTATAGGATGTGCCGGAGCTGCTGGGCCAGCACTTGAAGGAGGAGTTGTGAGTATGGGTATGATGGCGGGTCCAGGAGTAATAGATAAAATAAAAATAGATCCTGAGACTGGTAACATTGAATATCATACAATAGGAGAATTTCCTCCTATAGGAATATGTGGCTCTGGTCTTATAGATCTTGTAGCACAACTTTTTGTTGCTGGTATGATAGATATAAGAGGAAAATTTGTTCCTGAGAGATGTGGTAATAGACTTATAGAGATGGATGGTATAAAATATTTTATAATTGTACCTAAAGAAAAATCGGGGATAGACCAAGCTGTTACTTTGTCTCAGCCAGATATAGATTCTTTAATAAGATCAAAGGCTGCTATGTACACAATATTAACTACTATTGTAAATACTGTAAATTTAAGTTTTAATGACATAGGCAAATTTTATATTGCAGGTACTTTTGGCTCTTATATAAATCCTGTTTCTGCAATTACAATTGGCATGATACCTGACCTTCCTCTTGAAAAATATGTTCCATTAGGAAATACTTCTATAGAAGGGGGAAGTGCTTTGTTTTCATCTCCTGGTTGTTATAATGAAATGTTAAAGATTAGAGATATGGTGACCTATATTGAATTAAATGTTAATCAAGAATTTATGCAGTTATTTAGTGCGGCAAAATTTATACCTCATACAGATAGATCCCTTTTTCCATCTGTGAGGCAATATCATGAAAAAATGTATTAGAAAGGAGGGATTATGAAGGTATTAGTAAGTGATAATATAGCCGAGGCAGGAATAAGAATTTTACAACAGGCTCCAGGGATAGAAGTTAATGTAAAAACTGGGCTTCATCATGATGAGTTAAAGTCCATTATAGGTGAATATGATGCCCTTGTCATAAGAAGCGCAACTAAGGTTGATTCTGACATAATTTCTGCTGCAAAAAAGTTAAAAGTTATAGGAAGAGCAGGTATTGGGCTTGATAATGTAGATATTAGTGCAGCTACTCAAAAAGGTATAGTGGTTATGAATACTCCAGGTGGAAATGCCATTACTACTGCAGAGCATACTATTGCTATGATGATGGCGCTTTCTAGGAATATTCCGCAAGCTACTGCATCCCTAAAAGAAGGAAAGTGGGAAAAGAAAAAATTTCAGGGAAGAGAACTTTTTAATAAGACTTTAGGTATTATAGGCCTTGGGCAAATAGGCAGAATTGTAGCAGATAGAGCAAAAGGGCTTAAAATGAAAGTGATCGCATATGATCCTTATATAAAGCCTGATGTTGTGGAAAAAATGGATATAGAACCAGTATCCTTTGAGGAGCTTTTAAAGAAATCTGACTATATAACTATACATACTCCAAAAACAAAAGAAACTACAAATTTGATTAATAGAGATACCTTAAAAATGATGAAAAAAGGTTCAATGCTTATAAATTGTGCAAGGGGTGGTATAGTTAATGAAAATGATCTATATGATGCTTTAGTCTCAGGACATCTTGCAGGAGCTGCACTTGATGTATTTAGCAATGAACCACCTGGGAGAATTCCGCTAATGGAACTTCCCAATTTTATATGTACTCCTCATCTTGGTGCATCCACATTAGAAGCACAAGAGAAAGTAGCTATTGATATAGCTAATCAAATAGTTCTTTATCTGCTTCATGGTACAGTTAAGAATGCAGTTAATGTGCCAAGTATAAGTGCCGAACTCATGAATATACTTAAACCATATGTTACATTAATGGAAAAGATGGGTCTTATGCAGGCACAGCTTGCTGATAGTCCTATAGAAGAGGTAAGAATAGACTATGCTGGAACAATAACAGATTATGACCTTGCGCCATTAACCACAGCTTTTTTGAAGGGGCTTTTAACGCCAGCATTGAAAGATGATGTTAACTTTGTTAATGCGCCTGTTATTGCCTCGGAGAGAGGGATAAAAGTAATAGAATCTAAAAGTACTACCTCTGAAGATTTTGCAACCTTGATTACCACTACGACCAAGACCCTTGAAGCAGATAACGTTGTTGCAGGAACTATATTTGGTAAAGATAGACCAAGACTTGTAAGAATAAATGATTTTTATGTAGAGGCCATTCCTGAGGGACATAATCTACTTATATACAACTTAGACAGACCAGGAGTCATAGGTAAGATAGGTATTATATTAGGTAAAAATGGAATCAATATTAATCGTATGCAAGTAGGACAAGAATCAAAAAAACAACAAAATGTTATACTTCTTAGTACTGATGTATCTGTAAATGACGATGTTCTAAAAGAACTACATGCTCAGGAGAATGTGTTTTCTGTAAAACGTATAGAATTATAGCAGGAGGTGTCTATGTCTGAGAAAGAAGGAAAAAGCTTTGTTATAAAAGATAAAAGAATATTTTCTTCGGACCAGGGAGAAATAAAAAAAGATACAGAATCTAAAATTGATAAAAAAGTCGAGAAGGAACCTCAATCTCAAACTCAAAAAGCTCCTTTACCAGAAGTTAGTTTTAATAGTCTTATATTCAGTCTTAGTTCATCTGCTCTTATATATCTTGGGGAAGTACCAGATCCCAATACTAAGAAGACAATAAAAGATTTAGAATTGGCAAAACATACTATAGATACTATTTCTATGCTTAAAGAAAAGACTAAGGGAAATCTTACAAAAGAAGAGGAAAAATTTTTAGATAGTGTACTGGCAGATTTAAGATGGAGATATGTAAAGTTATCAGGAATATAATGCATATATATGCTCCAGCAAAGTTAAATTTATATCTAAAAGTTATTGGAGAAAGGCAAGACGGATATCATGAAATTCTATCGTTAATGGTTCCTATTTCTTTATTTGATGAAATATATATTGAAAAACTTGATCATGGCATAAAATTTGATTGTGATGATAGTTGCTTACCAAAAGACGAAAGAAATTTAGCAGTCAAGGCTGCTAAACTGTATTTAGAAAAAACAGGTATAAGAGAAGGAATTTATATTCAACTTAAAAAAAATATACCTATTGCTGCTGGACTTGGAGGAGGAAGTAGTAATGCTGCTTCTATACTGAAAGCATTAAATAGAATATATAATAAGATTCCCGAAGAAGAACTATTAAAGTTAGCTGTTTATATTGGGGCAGATGTTCCTTTTTTTTTAAAACAGACTCCTTGCTTAGCCAAAGGTATAGGAGAGATTCTTGAACCATTACCTCATCGCCCAATTTCTTTTCTTGTAATAACTCCCCATATACATATTTCTACTGGTTGGGTGTATTCTCAGTTTAAATTAGACTTGACAAAAAGTGAACAAAGTTCTATTAAAAATCTATGGGAAAGAGGAAATATAGAAGCTATTCTATATAATGATTTAGAAAAAGTTACAATAAAACATTTTCCTGTAATATCTGAAATTAAAGATCTTTTAATAAAAAAGGGAGCAAAAGGAGTTTTAATGTCAGGTAGTGGTCCTACGGTTTTTGGGGTATTTGAATCTGAGGAGATTGCTTATAGGGCAAAAAATGAATTATCCACGGATAGAGGGAAGGTCTTTGTAGTATCCTCCCTTAGTTATAAAAATTGGGGTGTCGCCAAGCGGTAAGGCACGGGCCTTTGGAGCCCGCATTCGGAGGTTCGAATCCTCCCACCCCAGTCATAAAGGTTAACAAAAATGAAACTTTTTGGCGGAAGATCAAATCCAGATCTTACTATTGAGGTATGTAAATATCTTGGAATAGAGTCAGGAAAGATTTTACTAAAAAATTTTAGTGATGGTGAAATTCAGGTAGAAATTCAAGAAAATATAAGGGGAGATGAGATATTTGTCTTACAATCAACATGCCCACCAGTTAATGAAAATCTTATGGAACTTTTAATTATAATGGATGCTTTAAAAAGGGCATCTGCTAAAGGGATAACAGCAGTGATTCCTTATTTTGGGTATGCCCGTCAGGATAGGAAAGTAAAACCAAGAGTTCCTATTAGTGCAAAATTAGTTGCTGATCTTATCACTGTGGCAGGTGCTAATAGGGTAGTATCAATGGATCTTCATGCTGGGCAGATACAAGGATATTTTAATATACCTGTTGATAATATATATGCTGCTCCTGTTTTATTGAAATACATAAAGAATAACTTTCATGATAACTTAGTTATAGTGTCTCCTGATGCAGGAGGAGTAGAAAGAGCAAGAGCATTTGCAAAAAGATTAAATGCTTCTTTAGCGATAATAGATAAAAGAAGAGAGGTAGCAAATGTTTCTGAAGTTATGAATGTTATAGGTGATGTTAGGGGAAAGACCACTATTATATTGGATGATATGGTAGATACTGCTGGAACTTTGACTCAAGCAGCTCAAGCATTAATAGAAAGAGGGGCCAAAAGAGTATATGGATGTTGTACACATCCTGTACTATCAGGTCCTGCTATTGAAAGAATAGAGGCCTCTCCTATGGAAAAATTAGTAGTTACTAATACGATCCCTCTGAATGAAAATGCAAAAACATGTAATAAGATAAAAGTATTATCAATTGCTGAACTCCTTGGGGAAACTATAAAGAGGATATATTATTCTGATTCTGTTAGCACATTATTCATCTAATTGGAGGATATTATGAAAGAAAGGTTGATTGAGGCGTGGATTAGAGAAGAAAAAGGCAAAGGTATATCGAGAAAATTGAGAAGAGAAAAGAAGCTTCCCGGTATACTTTATGGGCCTAAAACCAAACCGATAATGCTCATTTTAAATCGCAATGATGTTGAACGCATAATGAGAAGTGCAGAAAAAGAATCTGTAATTTTGTTTGATATGAAACTCTATAGTAATGGAAAAGAAGAAACAAAAAAAGTCATGTTCAAGGAAATTCAGATAGATTCTATTAAAGATATGCCTTTGCATGTGGATTTTTATGAAGTTGCTATGGATAAAGAAATTACTGTAGAAATTCCTGTAAAATTAGTAAATACGCCAGTTGGGGTGTCAAAAGGTGGTATATTAGAACATATAACAAGAGAGTTAACTGTTTCATGTTTGCCAGGCAAGCTTATAGATGTGTTAGAAGTAGATGTATCTGCTCTTGATATTGGAGATTCTATCCATATAAAAGATATCAAGTTTCCTGATGGAATAAAACCAGAAGAAGAGCTTGATATTACAATAGCTGTTGTGGTTGCTCCAACTGGTGAAGAAGAGGAATCAGAAGAAATAGAGGAGACTAAGGTCCAAGAGGCCTAATATATAATTTTAAAAAGAAAGGAGGTGATGAATATATAAGTGTATCTTATTGTGGGTCTGGGTAATCCCGGCTTCGAATATAGGGGTACCAGACATAATATAGGTTTTAGAGTGATAGAAGAGTGGGTTTCAGAATTGGGGTTAGTGTTTAAAGAGAATTATTATTCAAGGTATACCATGGTTCAGTTTTATGACAAGAAAGTTATACTGCAGTGTCCTTTGACCTTTATGAATCTTAGCGGAAAAGCTGTAAGGATCTTTAGGGATCAGTTTGAGATTAAAAATCATAATATAATGGTAGTGCATGATGACTTGGATTTGTTGATGGGAAAGTTGCGTATCGCAAGAAATGGCGGTTCCGGGGGTCATAAAGGGATTTCTTCTATAATAGATGCCTTAGGTACTAAAGATTTTACAAGACTTAGAATTGGAATAGGTAGACCTCGATATGGTGAGAGTGTCGAAGATTTTGTTTTATCTCCATTTTATGAAGATGAGATGGAGATCGTAGAAAAAATTATACCTGTTGCAATTGAAGGCTGTGAGTTGTTTATTTCTAAAGGCATAGATCATGCCATGAACAAAGTAAATGCACAAAATCTGGGTAAGGGAGGAGAGTGAAAATGGGAATATTTACAGTATATGCGCCATTCTTGGGATTAATAAGTCTTCTGATAGCATATTTGATTTACAGCTATGTTAAAAGACAACCCAATGGTAATGAAACAATGCAAGAGCTGGAGGAAATGATTCATGTTGGTGCAATGACCTTTTTAAAAAAGGAATATACTGCATTACTTTTCTTCATTGCAGCAGTATTTATCCTTTTAGGATTATTGCTTCATGAATGGAGAACTTCTGTAGCATTTGTGACAGGTGCTTTTTGCTCCATGGCTGCAGGTTTTTCTGGCATGACCGCTGCAACAAGGGGAAATTCAAGAACAGCAGAGGCTGCTAATAAATTAGGTCAAGCAGCAGCTCTCAATGTTTCTTACTTTTCTGGTTCTGTAATGGGATTGGCTGTAGCAGGTCTTGCTGTTCTGGGACTTGGTTTTTGGTTTATTGTATATGGAAAAAGCCCTGAGACAGCAAAATATATAAATGGATTTGCAATGGGAGCCAGCTCTATAGCTCTATTTGCTCGTGTAGCAGGTGGTATATATACAAAGGCAGCAGATGTGGGTGCGGATCTTGTGGGTAAAGTTGAGGCAGGTATTCCAGAAGATGATCCAAGGAATCCTGGGGTTATTGCTGATAATGTTGGAGACAATGTTGGAGATATTGCGGGTATGGGAGCAGATATATTTGAATCATTTGTAGGGTCTGTGGTTGCTACTATAGCCATTGCTGCTACACTTCCTATTAATGCTCCTGCTAGTCTTGCAGCTTTTATTCATAAATATCCAGTGCTTAAAGGATTAAGTGCTTTTGATATAAAGATGAGGTTTATGTCATTTCCAATACTTGTTGTTATGGCAGGTCTTCTCAGTTCATTTGTAGGAGTCTTTTCTATAAAGTTATTTCAAAGAGGCAATCCTGCTGCTGCATTAAGAAATACTACCTTTGTTGCAGCAGTTCTTTTCACAATATTAACTGTTTTTATTGTTAAATCAATTGGGATGCCAATGGGAGTATTTTGGGCTATTTTCTCAGGTCTTCTTTGTGGAATAGCAATAGGTTTACTAGCAGAGTATTATACTTCAGGCCCACCTATTCGTAAAATTGCTGAACAGACTCAAACAGGACCAGCTACCACTATAATAGCAGGTATTGCAGTAGGTATGGAATCTACTTATCTTCCAGTATTGGGTATATGTTTGGCCACTTTTATTGCCTATAAAGCAGCAGGTATATATGGTATAGGTCTTTCTGCTGTAGGTATGCTTGCTACAGTTGGTGCAACCATGACAGTAGATGCATATGGTCCAATTGCTGACAACGCTGGTGGTATATCTGAGATGTCGGGTCTGGGTCCTGAAACCAGAAAAATAACAGATAGCCTTGATGCCCTGGGAAATACGACGGCTGCTATTGGTAAGGGTTTTGCTATAGGGTCTGCAGCACTTACCGCATTGGCACTTTTTGTAGCTTACTCTCAAGCAGCAGGACTTAAAGTTATTGATATTAAAGATCCTATGGTGGTTATAGGTGTTTTAATTGGTGGGATCGTTCCTATGTTGTGTGCTGCACTTACTATGAATTCTGTTGGAAAAGCGGCATTTAGTATTGTGGAAGAAATAAGACGTCAGTTTAGAGAAATTCCTGGCCTTTTGGAAGGAAAAGAAGGAGCTAAACCTGATCCAGCAGCATGTGTTTCTATAGCAACACATTCTGCTCTAAGAGAGATGATAGCACCGGGATTAGTTGCTGTTCTTACTCCTTTGATAGTAGGCTTTTTACTTGGGAAACATGCTCTTGCTGGTACATTGTTAGGTGCTACCACAATGGGTGTGTTTTTAGCTTTGTTTATGGCAAATGGTGGTGGTGCATGGGATAATGCAAAGAAATGGATAGAAGCTGGAAATCTTGGTGGTAAAGGCTCCGATAACCATAAAGCAGCAGTTGTTGGTGATACAGTGGGAGATCCTTTCAAGGATACTTCTGGCCCTGCAATGAACATATTGATAAAGTTAATGTCTGTTGTTTCGTTGGTTATTGCTCCTGCTTTACCCTCAATGGGTCTCTTATTGAGGCTTTGAGAATAGACTGGCCTGCTCAATCAATGAGTAGGCCAGTAAAAAATAAGGGGAGGGGGGATATGATTAATGTTTAAAGTGGGTGATTTGGCTGTTTATCCAGCCCATGGGGTAGGAATTATAGAGAGAATTGAAACAAGAGAGATTTCAGGGTGTTCACAAGATTTTTATGTAATGCGTATATTAGATAATGACATGATAATTATGATTCCTACAAGCAATGCAAAAAATGTAGGTTTAAGAGATATTATAGAAGAAAGTGAAATTCCAAAGCTTTATTCTGTGTTGAAAAAAAAGAATAATAATATCAAGAAGATGGATAAACGCACATGGAACCGTAGGTATAGAGAACACATGGAAAAAATAAAAACAGGCTCTGTATATGATGTTGCTGAAGTATATAGAGATTTGACTATTCTTGGAAAGGAAAAAGAATTATCTTTTGGAGAAAAAAAACTTTTGAATACAGCCAAGTCACTATTGATAAAAGAGATTTCTCTTGCTAAAAATATAGATGAAGAAGCGGTAAAAAAAGATCTGGAAACTATTGTATATTCGGAATAAATAAATTTTAGTGCATGTTGGATATAGCCAGCGAGGCTACATATTGTGTTTCTGAGAATGAAAAGGGAGAACGTTTAGATCAATTTTTAGTAGCAAAAGGAACTGATTTATCTCGAGCGAGAATTCAGACTCTTATAAAGGATGGATATGTTAAAGTAAATGATAGAAAAGTAAAATGTAGTTATCGGGTTAAATATAAGGACAATGTCCATTTAGTTATACCAGTTGAAAGTTCGTTAGAAATAAAACCAGAATATGTAGATTTTGAGATAATATATGAAGACAAATATATTGTTGTAATTGATAAACCACCAGGCTTGGTCATTCATCCTGCACCAGGCCATTACCAGGGAACGTTGGTTCATGGTTTGCTTTATAGGTGTAAGGACTTATCAGGTATTGGTGGTGTGTTAAGACCTGGAATTGTACATCGTTTAGATAAAGATACATCTGGTATCATGCTGATTGCAAAAAATGATTTTTCTCATAGATTTTTAACTGAACAATTCAAAAGCGGGATAATAGAGAAAGAATATTGGGCTTTAATTTATGGTTATTTTGAAAGGGATATGGGAATAATAGATCTTCCAATAGCAAGGCATCCTATAAATAGAAAAAAGATGAGTGTATCTGAAGGAGGAAAGAAGGCTGTTACTGTATGGTATAAATTATCTGAATTTAACCAAAATATTACGCTTGTTTCTATTTTTCCCAAGACAGGAAGAACTCATCAAATAAGAGTTCATATGAGTCATGTTGGACATCCTATTGTAGGTGATTCTGTTTATGGCAGAAAAAATGATTTATATGCTTCAAGGCAGATGCTACATGCCAGACGTATATCTTTTTATCACCCTGTATATAAAGAAAGAATAGAATTTTCTTCTAATTTATCAGAAGATATAAGAAAACTTTTATTTAAATTAAATAAAATATAGGAGGCTTGACAATAAAAACTCAAACTTTTAAAATAATAAATAAAATTTTAATTTTGCCTGTCTTATTGTCCTATCCTGTATTTAGTGAATCAAAAATAAATAAAAAAAACAAATTGGAGTTAAGGATATGAATTTATTACAGTTAAAAGAAATGAGGATTAATGATCTTGCTGAGCTTGCAAGAAAATACAATATAGAAGGCGCTTCAGGAATGAGAAAACAGGATTTAATATATGCACTTCTTCAAGCATATTCTGAGCGCGAGGGTCAGATATATGGTGAGGGTGTGCTTGAAGTTCTTCCTGATGGTTTTGGTTTTTTAAGGGCACCAGATGCAAATTATCTTCCTGGGCCTGATGATATATATGTATCTCCTTCTCAGATAAGAAGGTTTAATTTGAGAACTGGGGATACAGTTTCTGGCCAGATACGTCCTCCTAAGGATTCTGAAAAATATTTTGCTCTTTTAAAGGTGGAAAAAATAAATTATGAAGATCCTGAAGTAGCTAAAGATAAGATACTGTTTGATAATCTTACTCCTCTATACCCTAATGAGAGGATAAAGTTAGAAACAGATGAGTCTGATAATTACTCTATAAGGATTTTGGACCTTATTGCTCCTATTGGGAAAGGACAAAGGGGATTAATTGTTGCTCCTCCAAGAACAGGTAAGACAATGCTGTTGCAAAATATTGCAAATAGTGTAAGCAAAAATCATGAAGAAATATATATGATAGTACTTCTTATAGATGAAAGGCCAGAGGAAGTAACAGATATGATGCGTTCTGTAGAAGCCGAGGTAATAAGTTCTACATTTGATGAACCTCCTCAGAGGCATGTCCAAGTTGCTGAGATGGTAATAGAAAAAGCAAAAAGACTTGTAGAGCATAAAAGAGATGTTTTGATACTTTTAGATAGTATAACTCGGCTTGCCAGAGCATATAATGCGGTTGTCCCTCCAAGTGGAAAAGTTCTTTCAGGTGGTCTTGATGCAAATGCCTTACATAAGCCAAAAAGATTTTTTGGAGCAGCAAGAAATATAGAAGAAGGCGGTAGTCTTACTATAATTGCTACAGCGCTTATTGACACAGGAAGTAGAATGGACGAAGTAATATTTGAAGAATTTAAAGGGACAGGCAATATGGAGGTTCATTTAGACAGGAAGCTTGCTGATAGAAGAATATTTCCTGCTATTGATATTAATAGGTCAGGGACAAGAAAAGAAGAACTTCTTTTAGAAAGAGAAGAGCTTAATCGTATATGGATACTTAGAAAACTATTAGCTCCTCTTACTCCAATAGATAGTATGGAATTTTTGCTTGAAAAAATGAAAGGCACAAAGGATAATAAAGAATTTTTAAGATCTATGAGTGATTAAAAATTTGGAGGGTAAAAATGAAAAAAGGTATACATCCAAAGTATTATGATAAAGTAATTGTAAAATGCGCATGTGGCAATCAATTTGAAACGGGTTCTACAGCAAAGGAGATTCATATCGAAGTGTGTTCTAAATGTCACCCTTTTTTTACAGGTAAACAGAAATTTGTAGATACTACTGGTAGGGTAGAAAGTTTTATGAAAAAGTATGAAAAGTATTATAAGAAACAAAACAAGAAAAGCCAGGAAGAATAAAACTAATTCTATTTAATATTAAAAACATATGGAAGTATTAACTAAAATTAAAGAGATAGAAAATCGGTATAACGAATTAGAGGTACAACTTACTCAACCTGAAGTTATTAATAATCCCAAGGCATATCAAAAAATTGCTAAGGAACATGGTTATCTTGCTCCTATTGTAAATACATTTAAAAAGTATAGATCTATTAAAGAGGAAATCGAAGAGAATAAGTCTTTATTGAAAGATCCTGATCCAGATATTAGAAAGCTTGCTGCAGAGGAAATAGAGAAATTGGACTTTGAACTTGAAAAGATAGAAAAAGAATTAAAAATACTTTTACTACCTAAAGACCCTAATGATGAAAAGAATATTATACTTGAAATTAGGGCTGGTACAGGTGGAGAAGAAGCGGCTCTTTTTGCTGCAGATTTATTTAGAATGTATGTAAAATATGCGGAGTTAAAAGGTTGGAGAACAGAGATATTAAGCCAGAATATAACAGGAAAGGGGGGATTCAAAGAGGTTATTATTTTAATTGAGGGAAAGGGTGCTTATAGTAGACTTAAATATGAAGCAGGAGTTCATAGAGTTCAAAGAGTACCTGAAACAGAAGCACAAGGTCGTATTCATACATCTGCTGTGACAGTAGCGGTGTTACCAGAAGCAGAAGAAGTAGATGTTGATATAAGGCCAGAGGATCTTAGAATAGATGTATTTAGGGCGTCTGGTCATGGTGGTCAGCATGTGAATACAACAGATTCAGCTGTTCGTATTACTCATATTCCAACAGGCATTGTTGTAACTTGTCAGGATGAAAGGTCTCAGCATAAAAATAAAGCAAAGGCTATGAAGGTATTGAGGTCCAGACTTTTGGAAATGCAAAAAAGAGAACAAGAAATGAAAATTTCAGAAGAAAGACGTAATATGGTAGGTTCAGGTGATAGAAGTGAAAGAATAAGAACTTATAATTTTCCACAAGGTAGAGTGACTGATCACAGAATAGGCTTAACCTTATACAAATTAAATGATATATTAGAAGGAGAACTTGATATGATAATTGATCCTATTATTACATATTTTCAGACAGAAGCCCTTGAAAAGCAAAAATTCGAACTGGGATAATTCTTCTCTAACAATAAAAAATGTCCTAAATATCGCTACCAAGTATCTTCAAAAAAGAGAAATAGATAGTGCAAGACTAACAGCTGAATTGCTTTTAGCATTTGTACTAAATCTGAGACGAATAGATTTATATATCAATTATAACAGAGTATTAGAGCCTGATCATATAAAAAAGTATTGGTCTTTTATAAAAAGAAGAATAAAAGGAGAGCCTATTCATTATATCATAGGAAAAAAGGAATTTTGGTCTTTAGAACTTGATGTAAATCAGCATGTTTTTATTCCGAGACCAGAAACAGAACTCCTTGTGGAATATGCTATTCATAGTATAAAAGATGTAAATAGCCCATTTGTATTAGATCTTTGCACTGGATCTGGAGCAATAGCTATAGCAATAGCTAAAGAACGGCCAGATGCTAATATTTTGGCAGTGGATATATCATTACAGGCCATAGAAGTTGCACAACATAATGCAAGAAAATACCATGTCTTGGATAAAATTAAATTTTTATGTGGTGATTTATGGGAGCCTTTAAAGAAAACAGGGATTAGGTTTCATCTAATAGTATCAAATCCTCCCTACGTGGCAAAAGAGGATTATTGGAAACTTCCTGTAGAGGTAAGGGAGTGGGAACCCAGAATAGCCTTAGATGGAGGAACTGAAGGAATTTCCATTATAAAAAGGATAATAGAAGGAGCAAAAGATTTTCTACATACTAATGGATATATATTTATCGAAATGGCTCCAGAACAGACTGAAGTGGCTATGAAGTTGTTAAAAAGCACAAATCAATTTAAGAATATAAACAGAATAAAGGATTATTCTGATAATTTGAGAATAGTAAAAGCTTGTAAAGATAAAATTTTATATTAATATAAAAAATAGTAAATACAATGGAATTAATAAAACTCACAAATAACCTTAAGCCTGTTCGAAAAATCCTTTTTCTCTGCTATTGTTTCGTCCTTCACCTTAAAGTGACTCCCAAACTTCTGCTTCAGGTTCCCAAAGAAACTCTCTATCAGGCATCTGTTTTTGT
>CAZMNC010000071.1:0-28666 GCA_964567535.1 uncultured Desulfobacterales bacterium
ATCTATAATGGTACCTATACAATTTTCCACTCTTATTTTATATATAAGCTTATTTGTCATATTTTTCCTATCTCCTTCATTATGTCTAAAAATGGTTTGTAAAACAACTCTTGTCTTTTTATAGATTTATTTATAATATCTTTAAGTTTATCTAAATCATTTAAATTTATTATAAGATTTACACTTAAAGCAAATGCCATCATTTGATCCATTGTTTTATATATTTTACTTAAAAGGACTACAAAACTTTTTCTCCTTATACTCATTGAAAGACGATTAAGATATTTTATAACCAAATTTTCTTGTATATTCCCGCCAAAGCCATCTTGGATAAGAATAAGATCAAAGTGATTGAGTCTCATTTTTCCAATAGCAGTTTTTATTTCTGAAGCAGATATAATCTTATATTCCATTTCTTCTATAGGTTTAGATATTCTGGACAATAATCCAGTATCGTCTCCTACAAAAAAGGCAAGTTTTTTCCCTTCATAAGTTTCAGATAATTCATCATCTGAATAGGAAAAATTGTCTATATCACTAAACTCTTCATGTGTTTCATTTAAGTCATTTAAGGTGATTTTTTCATTGGATTTATCAAGAGAAAGTGTGATCTTTTCCCCACACTTGGGACATTTTATCTTTACTATTTTTCCTTTTGGTAATTTTTTATCAGGTATAACAAATCTACTCTTACAACCATTGCATGTTATCTCCAATTTTTATATCCCCCTAAATTTCTTTTCCATAATCTATGTCTATTGTAAGTCCTTCAATAGTTGATGTTTTTTCTCCTTTTTCTGCCTTTACAGCGTCTATTTCTCGTCTTATCACTGATTTTCTTGTAGCATGGGTAAGTGCTGTTTGTTCACTTATAAGCCCTTTTCTAAAAAGCTCTGCAATAGATTGATCAAAGGTCATCATACCTATAGCTATATTTTTTTGCATTATGTCATAAAATGTTTTATCTTCTGTTTCCCCATGAATAATCAAATCTTGAATAGTAAGATTATTTCTTAAAATATCAAATGCAGCAACTCTTCCTCCTCCTTGCTTAGGCAAAAGCCTTTGACAGACTATCCATCTTACAGTCTCAGCAAGCCGAAGTCTGACTTGTCTTTCTTCATCATGTTCAAACATGCTGACAATCCTATTGATGGCCTGGCCTGCATCAATGGTATGTAAAGTGCTGAGGACAAGATGTCCTGTTTCAGCAGCACTAAGAGCTATTTCTACTGTTTCTCTATCTCTCATTTCTCCAACAAGAATTATTTTTGGTGCTTGTCTTAAAGCAGCTCTTAATCCTGATGCAAAAGAATCAAAATCTGTACCCAGTTCCCTCTGATTAAATGTCGCTTTTTTTTGAGGATGTACAAACTCGATGGGATCTTCCAGTGTGACCACATGAACAGCATATTTGTCATTTATCTCATTCAATAATGCAGCAAGAGAGGTAGACTTGCCAGATCCTGTTGCTCCTGTAACTAAAATAAAACCATTTTTTTCTTTTGTCATATCATAAAAAGCATGAGGTAGGTTTAGCTCATTTATAGTAGGAATTTTTGTTGGCAATTGCCTCATTACAATAGAATAACAACCTTTTTGGGAAAAAATATTTACTCTAAATCTTGCTTTTCCTTCTACTTGATATGAAATATCACATGATCCATGCGTGAGTAGATCTCTTATAGCTCGTCTATCTCCTGATATAAGATTAAGAGCGAATATTTCTGCCTGATACGGGCTGATTTTAGGAATAGGAGGGTCAAGAGAAACAGGTTTTAATTCACCCGATGCCTCAACCTGAAAAGGTTTATCTACAGTTATGTTTAAATCAGATGCGCCTTTATAGGCATTGAGCATAGAAGTAAGAATATAATCTATATGTTGTTTTTGCATGTCTAATTCTCCTCTTACAGGGCTTCTGTAAAATCTTCAGGTGGCTTTTTCAAAAATGGTAAAAATCTTGATTTATCACTGCATTTATTAAATGCTTCTTCAGCACTTATAATACCTTTATTTAAAAAATCCATTATTGCATCATCTAAGCTTTGCATTCCATATTTTTTACCTGTTTGCAACATAGAAGGTATCTGATATGTTTTTCTTTCCCTTATAAGATTTCTTATAGCTGGAGTTGCAATCATTATCTCTAATGCTGCAACTCTTCCCTTTCGGTCTATTCTTTTAAAAAGGGTTTGAGAAACCACCGCTCTTAAACTATCAGCCAATGTACTTCTTATCTGTTCTTGTTCATCTACAGGAAACACTTCAATGATTCTATCTACTGTTTTAGAGGCATTTAATGTGTGAAGCGTTCCAAATACTAAATGTCCTGTTGCAGCCGCTTCTATTGCAAGAGATATAGTTTCCAAATCTCTCATTTCTCCTACAAGGATTATATCTGGATCTTCTCTCAATGCACCTCTAAGAGCGGCACTAAATGATTTTGTATGAGTCCCTACCTCCCTTTGATTTACCACAGCTTTTTTGCTTTTATGAACAAATTCAATGGGATCTTCTATTGTTATAATATGATCCTTTCTGGTATTATTTGCCTCGTCTATAATAGCGGCAAGAGTAGTAGATTTTCCACTACCTGTCGGTCCTGTTACCAAGACAAGGCCTTTTGGAAGCTGAGCAAGTCTTTTTACTACTGGTGGTAGCCCTAACTCGTCACATGTCTTTATTTCAGAAGGAATTTCTCTAAAAACAGCTCCAATCCCATGAAGTTGCATAAATAGATTTGCCCTGTAACGAGCAATACCTGGAACTTCATATGCAAAGTCCACATCACCTGTTTCTTCAAAAAGTTTCATCTTATGTTCAGGTGTAATTTCATAAAGCATTGCTTTTAAGGTATCGTTATCTAATTCTCTAAATTTTACTCTTTCCAGATCTCCATGTATTCTCATTACTGGCTGATGACCAGCAACTAAGTGTAAATCAGATGCTCCTTGCTCGTGCATAAGCTTAAAAAAGGCATCTATTTGAGCCATAAGTATCTCCTTTTTAAATTTTATAAAATATACTAAATAAGATATTTAGCTTCAAGTTTTATGAATATCAACAGTATTATTGTTAAGTATAGATGAAAGTTGAGTTGCTATAGCCAAAAACTTATCTATGTTTAATGATTCCGCCCTCTGTTTTGGGTCAATCTTACAACTTATAAGAATATGCTTTAATTCTTCTTTTGTGATTCTATTCTTAAGGTATTTTGAAAGAGAATTTAAAATATGTTTCCTCCTGTATAAAAATGCACCATGTACTATAGTATGAAATATCTTTTCATTTACATAAGAGTATTTATCTGAAAACTTTACTTCTATTACCATAGAATTAACATTAGGCTTTGGAAAAAAAACATTTCTTGATACTTCAAAAAGTTTTCTTACATTTGCATAATAATTAATGATCAATGTTATTGCTCCATATTCTTTATTGCCAGGAGAAGCAATGAGTCTTCTTGCAAACTCAAGTTGGAGCATAATTATAGATTTTTTTATAATATATCTGTTTTTTATAAGTTTATTTAGTATAGGAGAAGATATCTTATAAGGTATATTCCCTATAACAACAATTTTATAAGCATGTTTTATAGAAGGTAAAATTTTAAAGAAATTTAATTCTAAAATATCATTATTAATAATACTAATGTTTTTTATATTTTTTTGTTTAATATAATTTTTAAGACTATAAAAGAGTCTTTTATCTTTTTCTACTGCAAAAACGTGGAAAACTTTCTCTGCTATTGGAAAAGTTAGCTCACCTCTGCCAGCACCTATTTCTAAAACTACATCATTATTACTAAGATGTGCCTCTCTTATAATTTTTTTAATAACATTTTTGTCTATCAAAAAATGTTGAGATAATGCTTTATTAGGTATTAATATCATATTTCTGCAATAGGGAATCTAGATCTGGCATCTGTATAAAGATCAGAACTTTCTCCTTTAATAAATTTGTGATATCCTGCCACAGCTATCATAGCTCCATTGTCTGTGCAAAATTCTGGTCTTGGGAAATAAAGTTTTATTTCTGTTAGCTCTCTTTTAAGTCTTTCTCGGAGTCTATTATTACATGCTACCCCTCCGGCTACCATTACAGATTTGGTATCAACTATATTCAATGATCGTCTTATTTTTTCTATAATCACATCTATAACTGATTCTTGAAAGGCTGCAGCTATATCTGAGAGGCTTATTTCATTTCTTAATATTTTGTCTCTTTTCCATTTTTTCACAAATAAAGAAACAGCTGTTTTTAATCCACTAAAACTAAAATCCAAAGATTCTTTAGATAGATAAGGTCTTGGAAATTTTATCTTGTTTGGATTCCCTCTCTTTGAAAGCTTTTCTATTTCTATTCCTCCAGGATATCCAAGACCAAGTATTTTTGCTACTTTATCAAATGCCTCCCCAGCGGCATCATCAAGAGTGTGCCCTAGTAGCATATATTCTCCAAAATCTAATACCTTGTATAAACTTGTATGGCCACCAGATATAGTTAAAGCAATAAATGGAAAAGATGGAGCCTCTTTTTCTAAAAATATGGAAAGTATATGCCCTTCTAAATGGTTTATACCTATAAATTTTATTCCCCTTGTATAGGAAATAGCCTTAGCATAATATAATCCCACGAGAAGGGATCCTATAAGACCCGGTCCTATAGTAACAGCAATAGCATCTATTTTATCAAGAGAGGTGTTGGCTGATAATAAAGCCTCTTTTACAACAGGTATTATGTTTTTGAGATGTTCTCTTGAGGCAAGTTCAGGCACAACCCCTCCATAGGGATGATGTAACTCTATTTGGGAATGAACTATATTTGAAATGGCTTCGTGGCCATCTTTGACTATTGCTGCTGATGTATCATCACATGAAGTATCTATACCAAGAACAATCATCTAATTTAGATCTTAATATAAGGTAAAATCTTTTTGTAAATTTTATTACCTATTCCTTTTACTGTCATTAGTTCATCAAGCCTATCAAAAGAACCTTTTTTGTGTCTTTCGATTATAATCTGTTTTGCTATGTAAGGACCAATGCCAGGCACTGCACATAAACCATATATATTTTCTTTATTTATAGATATAGGAATACCTAAACTGACTTTTTTATAAGCTGAAATACTATTGCATATTATTTGGCCATTACTCAAAATTTTAATGCTTAGCCCATTTTCGATTTTATGACATTTTTGTAAAATATTCACAGGTACCCTACAAAAACTCATTACTTTAGCTCTATCATTATCTTTTAATATTTCAATAAAAAAATTTTTATTACATTTATTATTATCTTTATGTATTGATTTTAGATGTGACATCTTACCCATGTTATTTAAAATAAATAAAAAAAATAATAGCAATAACGCTGCAAATACGTTTTTATTGGTCATTTTCTAAACCAAATGCCTTATGAAGAGCTCTTACAGCAAGTTCTGTATATTTTTCTTCTATAACACAAGAAACTTTTATTTCAGATGTGCTTATCATCAATATATTAATGCCCTCATTTGCTAATGTTTCAAACATCTTTTGAGCCACTCCAGCATGGGTTCTCATTCCAACACCCACAATAGATACCTTTGCTATTTTTTCATCTCCTATCACCTTTTCTGCATCTATTTTTTTTGCAATATCCTGCACTAATTTAATTGATTTTTTAAAATCAGTTTTTGGTACAGTAAAAGTCATATCTGTAAATCCGTCTTCACTGGTATTTTGTATTATCATATCCACTACAATTCCTGTATCAAATAAAGGCTTAAATATTCTTGCAGCTATACCCGGTTTATCGGGCACCCTTTTTATAGTTACTCTTGCTTCATTTTTATTATATGTAACACCAGATACTACTACTTTTTCCATATCTTTGGTTTCTGCTACCACTATTGTCCCCCTTTCTTCTTTAAAACTTGATCTTACATGTAATGGAACATTAAATTTTTTTGCAAATTCTACAGCCCTAATCTCTAATATTTTTGCGCCCAGACTCGCCATTTCAAGCATTTCATCATATGAGATGAGATCTAATTTACGTGCCTCAGGACATATGTTTGGATCTGTGGTATATATTCCATCTACATCAGTATATATTTCACATATATCTGCATTAAGAGCAGCGGCTAATGCAACAGCAGTAGTATCAGAGCCTCCTCGCCCTAAGGTTGTTATATTTCCTTCTTCGTCAAGCCCCTGAAATCCTGCTACGGTAACTATTCTTCCCTTTTCCAGCTCTTTTTTTATCCGCTTTGTATCTATTTGATGAATTCTTGCCTTTCCATATAACTTATCTGTATGTATACCAACCTGAAATCCTAAAAGGGATTTTGCTTCATATCCCATATTTTTTACTGCCATAGCAAACAAAGCCACACTTATTTGTTCTCCTGTAGATAATAATACATCCAATTCTCTTGGATCTGGATCTTCTGTTATTTTTTTTGCAAGCTCTATAAGAGCGTCAGTTTGTCCTGCCATAGCAGATAGAACCACAACCATTTGATTACCTTTTTTATAATAATCTACTACCCTTTTTGCCACTGCTTTTATCCTTTCTATACTTCCAACTGAAGTTCCCCCATATTTCTGTACTATTAATGCCATATTTAGATTGATCTCCCCTTGACCAATATTTTAGTTGCCAATATGTGTTTGCTAAAATATCATTAATAATAATTTAAATACCATCCTATTATAGAGATTGCAAATATTATGTTTATTGCTTTTTAGCAAGTTATTATTAAAAACTTGCTTTTTAAAAAATTCAATTTTAACCTAAAAGATCTTAAGAAGGAGAAGAAAAAATGCCAGTAAAGAAAATGAAAACTATAAAAGAGATAAATGAGAGAATAAAAAAAGGACAAGTAGTGGTAGTTACTGCTGAAGAAATGGTAGAAATTGTGAAAAAATATGGGGCAAAAAAAGCTGCTAAAGAGGTAGATGTTGTGACTACTGGCACTTTTTCTCCTATGTGTTCTTCTGGAGCATTTATAAATTTTGGGCATTCAAAACCTCCTATTAAGGCGCATAGGGTATGGTTAAATAATGTACCAGTATATGCTGGGCTTGCAGCTGTTGATATATTTATTGGTGCTACTGAGCCAACTGAGGATGACCCATTAAATAAAATCCACCCAGGTCAATTTAGATATGGGGGAGGACATGTTATTCAAGATTTGATTGCTGGAAAAAAAATAGAATTAAAAGCTGTTGCCTATGGCACAGATTGCTATCCTAAAAAGGAATTAAAAAAACGATTCTCAATACATGAAATACCAAATGCAATTATGTTAAATCCAAGAAATTCTTATCAAAACTATAATTGTGCTATAAATCTTTCAGATAAAACAATATATACTTATATGGGAGTTTTAAAACCTCACGGTACAAATATAAATTATGCAACAGCAGGCCAATTAAGTCCTCTGTTTAATGACCCCTATTTTTTTACAATAGGAATTGGAACAAGGATTTTCTTAGGAGGAACTCAAGGATATATTATAGGACCAGGTACTCAATATAAATTTGATGTGGAAAGGAATGAAAAAGGGATACCATTAGAACCTGCAGGAACTATAATGGTTACAGGAAATCTAAAAGAAATGAATTCAGAATGGATTGTAGGAGTCAGTATATTAGGATATGGTTGCTCTCTTGCTGTAGGAATAGGTGTGCCTATTCCTATATTAAATGAGGATATTGCTCGATTTACAGGTATTTCTGATGAAGATATATTCACCAAAATTGTAGATTATGGTAAAGATTATCCAAAGGGAGAGCCAAAAGGGCTTGGTTTAGTAAGCTATGCTGAGCTTAAAAGTGGCAGTATAAAATTTAATAATCAAGAGGTACAAACTGTACCAGTATCTTCTTATAAGAAAGCAAAAGAAGTAGCTGAAATATTAAAAAATTGGATAAAAAATGCTCAATTTTTTCTTGCAGAACCAGTAGCCTCATTGCCTGGTGCAAATGTTTTGCATTTGGGTTGACAAGAAAATTTTATATTGATATTTTTGGTAAAAATGCGCCTGTAGCTCAGTGGATAGAGCGCCGGGCTTCGAACCCGTAGGTCGCAGGTTCGAATCCTGCCAGGCGTGTTAATAAATTTGGGGCGTGTAGCTCAGTTGGTAGAGCAGCGGACTCTTAATCCGTTGGTCGGGGGTTCGAATCCTCCCACGCCCATTATCTTTTTAGTATTAAAGTTTTTAGATTTCATATCATGTAATGAATAATTTTTAGAATAGTATCTATCATTTTTCTATCTAATAGATAATATAGATAATTTTAAATTGTTACTGCTAATCAGTTATAGTATCTTTTTGGGAATTTTCTTAAATGTTTAGTGATTTATGAATTATCTATTATATGGATAACTATATTTATATAATTTATATATTTTATATTTATATTATGTAAACCAAAAATTGGTTTTTTATGCAAAAATATAGGGGATAATTTAGTTCATGATTTTATACTGTTTTAAAGTGAAATTTGCCAAATTGGATATATTTATAGCTTCTTCTGTTAAAGGTATTGTAAGAGTAGGAATAGTGTGGATAGATAGAAATATAGATGTATTTGATTATTTTAAAAAATTTTTTCCTTTTGAAACTCTAACTGTGGATAGGCTTCGCAATTTAACTTTTATTGTGGAACTAAAAAATCTCCTATTAGGGAAAAAAGACGTAAAAATTAGGCTTGATGTATCCTTTAGTCCATTTCAGTTTAAAGTTATGAATGCTATAAAAAGGATACCTTTTGGGAAAACTTACACTTATAAAGATGTTGCTTTTATGATTAATAAGCCTTCTGCATATAGAGCAGTTGGTCAAGCATTAAAGAGAAACCCCCTTCCTATAATATTTCCATGACATAGGGTAGTAGCTGTCAGGAATGGCGGCGGATTTAGTTGTGGATTAGACATTAAGCATTATCTTATAAATTGGGAAAAGTTTCTTATGGACAAGAAAATGTAGTTTTGATTATATTATGCCTTAAGATTTCAACAGGAGTTTAATTATGATTCTGGGACTTATGAGAAAACATGCCAGATCATGGCTTATAAAAATCATAATGGCAGTTATTATTTTAGTTTTTGTTTTATATTTTGGTTATTCTTTTAGAGCACAGCGAGGACTCAGAATAGCCAAGGTGAATGGAGATGTAATAACACGGGCAGAATATCAAACTGAATATAATAGGTTATACAAAATTTTTAAGGAAACTTATGGAGATGCCTGGAACGAAAAGATAGCAAGAGCTTTGAATTTAAAAAGATTAGCTCTTGAAAATCTAATTAATCAAAGAATTATGGCTCAAGAAGCAAAAAGGCTTGGAATAGAGGTTAGTGCTAAAGAAATTCAAAAAATCATTATGAAATATCCTGCTTTTCAAGTAAATGGGATTTTTAATGTTAGATTATATAAGAGATTACTAAGTGATAATAGAATGAGTCCTGAAGAATTTGAGAATGGTATAGCAAAGCAAATATTAAGTGATAAATTAAAAAATTTTATTTTATCTTTTATGAATGTTACAGATCAAGAAGCGCTCGATTATTACAGATATAAGAATGAAAAGATAAAAATAAGTTATGTTATTTTTAAGCCAGATATATTTAAAAAAGAGGTAAAGGTGACAAAGGCTATGATAGAAGAATTCTTTAAAAAGAATAAAGAAAAATATAGGGTACCTATAAAGATAAAATTTGCCTATATAGTTATAAATCCTAAGCAATTTGAAGACAAAATAAAACCTACAGAGCAAGAGATAAAAGAATATTATAATTACCACATGGATGATTACCGACTTCCCGGAGAAAAAGAAGCTCCTCCATTAAAAGATATTAAAGATAAAGTCATAAGAGATTTAATAGATGAAAAAAGTATAGACCTTGCTCAGGAAAAAGGATATGAACTTATAGACAAAATGCCATATGATCTTGATTTAGCTACTTATGCTAAAGATAATGGGCTGCAGATCAAATATACTGAATATATTTCTCAGAAAGATGAATTTATTCCTAATATAGGAGGTGATAATAAAATCATCCAGAAACTATTTGATCTGAAAGGTAAAGATGTAAGTGATTTGATTATGCTAAGAGGAAAATTTTATATATTTCAAATAGCAGATAAAAAAAGTTCATATATTCCAAAATTAAAAGATGTTTTTTATAAAGTTAAAGAAGATCTTATTAAAAAGCTGGCTATGGAAAAAGCAAAAACTGTTGCAAAAGAATATCTTAAAGAATTAAAAGACGGAAAAGATTGGAAAAAATTGGCAAAACGCAAAAAAGTTAAAATAAAATATACAGATTTTTTTACTCGTATGGATCCTATACCTCAAATAAATGGAAGCCGAGCGTTAAGAGAAGTTTTATTTTCTTTAAATGAAAATAGAAGGTATCCAGATAATGTATATTCCAATTATAATGGTGCATATGTAATAAGATGGGAGGGAAGAAAAGATATCAATATGGATGATTTTTTTAAACAAAAGTCTAAAATAAAGCTACAGATCTCTTATATAAAAAGAGAAGAAGCATTTAATGCATGGATAAGAGATCTTAGGAAGGTTGCTAAGATAGAATTTTTTGGTTCTCTTTAATTAAATTAATTGGGTATATAGGTATAGATATGAGGTTAGGTATTATAGGATTACCCCAGTCGGGCAAGAAAACTATTTTTAAAACAATCATAAGGCTTAGGTCTGATAAAGAAATAGAGATATCTTCTCCCCCTGATCCTACTATAGCTACTATCACTATTTTTGACGATAGATTAAAATTTTTAAGTAAATTATTTAATCCTAAGAAGACTGTTTTTTTAAAAATGGAATATTTTTTACCCGCAGAAATTTCTACTTCCATAAAATCAGAAAAATCCATTTGGAATCAGGTAAGAACATGTGATGGATTAATACATATTATAAGAAATTTTGAATTATTAGAAGGTTCCCCGCCAGATCCAGAGCGTGATTTTTGGAGTTTAGAGGAGGAAATGATCTTATCTGACTTAATGGTCGTGGAAAAGAGGATAGAAAAGATAAAGTCAGATATAAGCAGAGGGAAAAAAAGTAAAGAATTAGAAAAGGAGCTTCAACTTCTTTCAATGTGTAGGGATATTTTAGAAAAAGGGGAATCTTTAAGACAACATGCTGATATGATTAATAATTCCATGCTTAAAGGTTTTACTTTCTTGTCAGTCAAACCTATGCTTTTGGTAATTAATAATGAGGAAGATATAAATTCTATTCCAATATGGAAAAAGGCCCCTAGTTTTTTAAGGATAGTTTCTGTAAGAGGGAGATTAGAATTTGAATTATCTCAAATGAATGAGGAAGAATCAAAGGAATTTAAAGAACTTTATGATTTAAAAAGTTTTTCTATTGATAAAATTGTAAAAGAATCTTTTACTATATTAAATAAAATAACCTTTTTCACGGCTGGTGATAAAGAAGTAAGGGCTTGGACAATTGATAATGGTGCAACTGCATTGGATGCAGCAGGTGAAATACATTCTGATATGAAAAAGGGTTTTATTAGCGCAGAAGTTATTTCTTTTGAGGATCTGAAAAGATGTGGTAGTATTTTAGAAGCAAAGAAACTAGGAATTCTTAGGCTTGAAGGCAAAGATTATATAGTTAAAGATGGAGATATAATAACCTTTAGATTTAATGTTTAGTGGAGTGGAGTATGGATTTAATAAAAGCAGGAATTATAGGAGCAGGCGGTTATGGAGGGTGTGGCGCGATAGAGATATTGAGTAAACACCCTTTTGTAGAAATCAAGCTTCTTATTGATAAACAAGACATAGACGTTCCTATAAGTGAATTATATCCTCATTTAAAAGGGTTTTGTGACCTTTCTATTATTTCTCCTGATGATCCCATTGTATATAATCAAGACTTAGATGTAGTTTTTTTTGCAACTCCTGATGGAGTTGGACAAAGGGAAGCGTCTAAATGGTTAAATAAAGGGGTAAAGGTTATAGATTATAGTGGGGATTTTAGGTTTAATGATGTAAATATATATATTGGATATGCTGAAAGAATAGGTTATAAATCTGATCATCTATCACCAGATTTATTATCAAAGACGGTCTATGGGCTGCCTGAACTTCATAGGGAGCAGATTGAAAAGTCAAATCTTGTAGGAAATCCTGGCTGTTTTGCGATAAGTTGTATTCTTGGTCTTGCTCCTGCAATAAAATATTCTTTTATAAATCCAGATTCTATAATCTGTGATTCAAAAACCGGGGTTTCTGGTGCTGGTAAAAAACCAAATCCTGCTTTTCACTATCCAGCTCGTTATGATTCTATGAATGCATATAAAATTGGCTCCCATCAGCATGTCTATGAGATAGAAAGAGAATTATCTATCTTGGCATCAAAACCAATAAAAATAAGCTTTACTCCTCATGTAGTTCCTTTATGTAGAGGAATTCTAAGTACTATATATGCAGATTTGGATCAAGGGTATAATTTGGACAAAATTATAGAAGCATATAATTCTTTTTATGAAAATGATATATTTATAAGAGTATTTAGTCCTGGCACAATAATCCACACAGCTCACGTTAGAGGTAGTAACTTTTGCAACATTTCTGTAAATTTAGACAAAAGAACTGGAAAACTCATTATTATAAGTGTAATAGATAACTTAGTTAAAGGTCAAGCAGGAAATGCGGTTCAGAATATGAATATAATGTTTGGCATGGAAGAATCAACAGGTCTTTTTAATCCTGGTATATATCCTTAGAATCAATAAATATAAACCTCAGCCAATTTATAGCAAATTGGAGCATGTTTGTTTCACTTTTTTTAACTTTTTTTCTCAAAGAATCAGGAATATTATATAAATCAAAAAAATTCTTATTTAATATAAATTTTCTAAATTTATCTAAATTATATGAAGCCAAATAAAAAATCTGCATCTTTTTAAATAATAAATCCTTTGTTTTAATGATTTCTTCTGGATAAGATGTAATAATTTCAAACCATGGTATATTAAATATATCATATGTTTTAATATCCTGATGAATTAGCCATTCATCTATGGACCACTCTTTATCTTCATTGAAACCAAGACAATGTTCTTCTTGTATAATAAAAAATCGTTCTTCAACTGTTTTTTTGTAATTGATAGATGCTCTTGCTATAGGATATAGCCTACATGCACTTGGTCTATCATTATATATTTTACATCCCTTTTTACTTACAAACGGGCATTTGCCATCTTCTTGCATCTTCAACTTAATAATAGGAAAGGGGGGATATTCATCAAGATTTATATCAGTGTAATACTCCAAAAAATCATCAGAGCTCAATTTTAAACAATTTTTTATCCTTAAAATATCATATGGCGTTAATGTAAGATCTAATTTATAACAACACTTATTAAAACAAGCTATATTTTTATGGCATAAAAACTTGAAATTTTTTCCTTTAAATGGAATAAAAACTTTATTCATTTTTTGTTTTAGATTTCTTTTTTCTCAATTTTAGTGTTTTATGACCAAATAAGCTAAATTTAATCCAATCTAATCCTAACATAAGTAATTGCATATCACTTGCTAATATATATTGAATTTTTGACAAACTAAGTTCAAATTTTTGTAAAAAACTACTTGTTATTATAAATTCTCTAAATTTATCTAAATTATATAAAGCCATGAGAAGCATATCTTGGATACGAGGATTTTCAATTCTTTTTTCCAGTGTTTTTAAGGGATCTGTTATCTCTGAAAATTTTCTATTAACGTAATCATATTCTGGTACTCCCTGTTCTAATAGCCATTCAGATACAGTCCATTTTTTTTCTGCTTTCAGTCCTAAACATCTAGATTTATCTGCTATAATTTTATAGCTGCCATCTTCATTAGGACTTAAAGGAAATATGCGGCATGCCCAAGGCCTATTTTCATATACTTTGCATCCTTGATTTGATACAAAAGGACATCTTTTATCTTTTCCTTCTTGCATTTTTAACATTACTATAGGAAGAAGCTTTTTTTCTTTATATAGTATAATAGTATGTTTGTCTAAGAAGTCTTCAGAACTCATGCCTAATGCATTTTTTAATCTTAATACATCATATGGAGTAAGCATGATATTTACATCCCTGCAACATTGAGTAAAACATTGTATGCCAGGAAAACAATCAAATTGTATTTTGTCAGACATGGCTAATCTATTTTCCATTAAATTACTCCTAAAAATTTACTTGACTAAGTTATATTAATTCTATTATTTGCCTATATCAATGAAATTTTTATAGGTCAATAAAATATATAGGAGGTAAATAATATGAAAGAAAGAACCTTAGCTATATTAAAGCCTGATGCTGTATCCAGAAAACTTGTGGGAGCTATAATTCAAATGATAGAAGAAAACGGTATAGATATTAAGGCAATAAAAATGATAAGGATGACAAAAGAGCAAGCAAAGAATTTTTATTATGTACACATGAATAAAACTTTTTTTGAAAGTCTTACTGACTTTATGTCTTCTGGACCATGTATAGTGATGGTGCTTGAAGGAGAGGATGTAATTAATCAGTATAGAAAACTAATGGGTGATACAGATTATAAAAAAGCAGGATTAGGTACAATAAGAAAAAGATTTGCTACTGATATAGAAAAAAATGTAGTTCATGGATCTGATTCTAAAGAAAGTGCTGAATTTGAAATTAAATATTTTTTTAGTGAAATTGAAATAACGAAATAATAAAGCGCCCCTTTAAGGGGCGCTTTTATGATTTGCTCAAGTTATTTATTCTTCTTTATTTTCTTCGATTTGAGTTTCTTCTTTTTTGGCTTTTAGATCTTCTATTTCCTTCTTTAATCTTTCTACTTCTTGTTTTAGATCTTCTTCTGATTCAGTTAAGGATTCCATTGTTTGTTTATCTTTGTATTCTTCATATCCTAAATATGTTGCTAATGCTCCACCTAAAATCAGAATTATAGGAATGCTACCTTTTAATACTTCTAAAAAATCTCCCCACCAAGCCATAAGCCCTATAATACCTAACAGTAGAGCTATTATACCTCCTCCTAATACTGCCATTTTTTATCTCCTCCTTAAATTATTTTTGTTTTCCATATCATAATGACATAGATCATTCAAGATAAAAGATTATGTCTTATTATTTATAAAATCATGAAACTTATGATAGAATAAATTTTCCATTTATTAACCATATGTTATATTATAAACAAAAACAAGGGGTTTTTCATTATGTTTGAGGCATTAGGAGAAAAGTTAGATAAGATTTTTAAAAAAATAACTGGTAGAGGGGTTTTAACAGAGGATAATATTAAGAATGCTCTTAGAGAGGTAAGATTAGCTTTACTTGAAGCAGATGTTAACTATAAAGTAGTAAAAAAATTTATCGAAGATGTAAAGCAAAGGGCTATCGGGCAAGAAGTAATGGAAAGTTTAACACCTGGACAGCAGATGATAAAGATAGTTAATGAAGAGCTTGCAAGACTTATGGGAGAAGAGGCCAAAGGTCTTCAATTAAAAGGATCCCTTCCATATGTAATTATGCTTGTTGGATTACAAGGTTCAGGTAAAACCACAACCGCTGCAAAGCTTGCAAAATATTTGAAAAAAAAAGGTAAACATCCATATCTAGTATCTTCTGATGTTTACAGACCAGCAGCTATAGAGCAATTAGTAAAATTGGCTTCAAAAATAGATGTTCCTATATATCAGCCTAAGCCTAAAGAATTTCCTATTGATATATGTGTTAATGCCCGAGCTATGGCTTTTAAAGAAGCATCAGATATACTAATTATAGATACTGCTGGGCGGCTACATATTGATCAAGAACTTATGAAAGAATTAGTTGATATAAAAAAAAGAATATCTCCTTGTGAGATTCTGCTTGTAGCAGATGCAATGACTGGTCAAGATGCCGTGAATATTGCTAAAGAATTTGATAGATCTTTAGATATTACAGGAGTGATTCTTACCAAGATAGAAGGAGATGCAAGAGGAGGCGCAGCACTTTCTATAAAGGCTGTTACAAATAAACCTATAAAATTTATAGGCACAGGAGAAAGATTAGATGAATTTGAATTGTTTCATCCAGATAGAATAGCTTCCAAGATACTTGGAATGGGTGATATACTCACTCTTATTGAGAAAGCGCAAGAAGAATTTGATCAAAAGGAGGCATTAAGATTACAAAAGAAGATAAAAGAAAAAGAATTTGATTTAGAGGACTTCCTTTATCAATTAAAGCAGATAAAGAAACTTGGCCCATTAGATCAACTATTAAGTATGATTCCAGGTTTTGGTCAGATGAAACAATTAAAAAAGATCCAAGTAGATGAAAGAGAATTAATAAAAATAGAGGCAATAATAAATTCTATGACTAAAGAGGAAAGACGGAATTTTAAGATAATAAAAGGTAGTAGAAAAAGGAGAATAGCCAAAGGGAGTGGCACTACAGTGCAAGATGTTAATAGGCTTTTAAAAAATTTTACTCAAACAAAAAAGTTAATAGAAAAGCTTTCTCGAAAAGGAATGGGAGGGAGTATAGGCTCAATATTTAGGTAGATATATTTAAAAAAATCTGATATAAGATTTAACAAATAAAAAGTGGAGGTTAGCGATTAATATGGCGGTAAGGATAAGACTGACTAGAATGGGAGCTAAAAAGAGACCTTTTTATAGGTTAATAGCTGCTAATTCAGAATCACCTCGTGATGGAAAATTTCTGGATATCTTAGGATATTATAATCCCATGAAAGATCCTGCAGAGATAAAGATAGATAAGGATAAAGTTAAATATTGGCTGGATAGAGGTGCCCTTGTTACTGAGGCGGCAAGGGCTTTGTTGAAGAAAGAGGGATTGTTCAATCCTTCTTCTAATTGATGTGGGTGTGAAAAATAGATATTGGAGGTGAAATATGAAAGAGTTAGTAGAATACATTGCAAAAGCATTGGTAGACAAACCAGAACAAGTTCAAGTTACTGAAATAGAGGGGGAACAGACCTCTGTTATCGAACTTAAAGTAGCGAAGGAGGATTTGGGAAAAGTAATAGGAAAACAGGGTAGGACAGCGCGGGCTATTAGGACGCTGTTAAGTGCTGCCTCCACTAAGATTGGTAAAAGAGCAGTATTAGAAATTATTGAATAAAAATGCCTTGAATCGGGCAATTTCAAAGAACTTGCTTTTAATTGGGAAGGTGGTAAAGCCCCATGGTGTGAGAGGGGTGTTAAAAATATTCTCTTATGCAGAATCAGAGGCCACCTTCTTAAAGGCAGGGAGAATCTATTTATATACTACAACTGACAATAAGTTGGAAGAATGGGAGGTGATTTCTATAAGGCCCCAAAAGGGCCATTTTTTGATGGAACTCAAAGGTCTTACAGATCGGGATAAGGCGGAAATGTACAGAGATGCTGAAATATACATAAATAAAAATTGTTTATCAAGAGAGCAGGGTGAATTTTTTTGGTATGAGTTAATAGGAGTAAAAGTTTTTCTTGTTACAGGCACATATTTAGGTAAAATTTCCCATATATTGCCAACTGGAAGTAACGATGTTTATATAGTTAAAAGAGAAGATAATGAGAATGAATATCTTATACCTGCAATTGAAGATGTAATAAAAGAAATAAATCTTACACAAAATAGGATGATCATTGAGCCATTAGATGGTTTGATGGAACTTAATGAAAAAAAATCCATCAATACTGAAAAAGAAAGAGGAGATGAGGTTTGAAATCTTAACTATATTTCCTGATATTTTTCCTACATATCTAAAATGTGGTGTTTTGGGAAAGGCTATAGAAAAGGGTTTAATAAAAGTAAATATTATAAATATAAGGGATTTTGCATGGGATAAACACAAAACTACTGATGATCGCCCTTATGGAGGCGGATATGGAATGGTTATGAAACCAGAACCTATTTATAGGGCTATAAAATCTATAAAAAGAGAAGAAAAAAGTCTGGTTATATTTTTATCTCCACAGGGGATAAAATTCAATCAGGATATGGCGTGGGGTTTGTCGCATTATAACCAACTGATATTTATATGTGGTAGATATGAAGGTATAGATGAAAGAATCAAAATTTTATGTGCTGATATTGAAATTTCTATTGGAGATTATATTTTGAGTGGAGGTGAGCTGGCAGCATTAGTAATAATAGACACAGTAAGTCGGCTTATTCCCGGGGTTTTAGGAGGAGAAAAATCTAATGTAGAGGAATCTTTTAGTGATGGTTTATTGGAATATCCTCAATATACAAGACCAAAGACATTTCAAGGTATTGAAGTACCAGAAATACTTTTATCGGGAGATCATGAAAGGATCCGCAAATGGAGAAGAAATCAGTCAATTAGGAAAACATTAGAAAAAAGGCCAGATCTTTTAAAAAAGGCAAAGTTAAGTAGAGACGAGATAAAATTGCTAAAAGACAAAGAAGAGGTATGAGCATATATACGGGACTGGTACATTATCCCGTTTATAATAAGAAGAGAGATAGAATAGTTTCTTCTGTTACAACATTGGATATTCATGATATGGCAAGACTTGCAAAGACATATGATATAAATAAATTATATATTATAACTCCTATTAAAGAACAACATTTTCTTATAAAGAATATAATTAATCATTGGACTGTAGGTTATGGAGCTAAATATAATCCAGATAGAAGGGAAGCTATTAAATTAGTAAATATAGTTTCATATATAGAAGATGCGTCAAAAGATATTATGCAAATTACAGGTAACAGACCACTATTTATAGCAACTGATGCTAATAAATGGGATAATAAATTTATATCTTTTAAAGATGCACGAAAAATCATAAAAGATAATTACCCAATCTTATTGTTATTTGGTACAGCATGGGGATTGCATGAAGAGGTGCTTGATACAGTTGATTATATATTAGAACCTGTATATGGTAGATCTGGCTATAGGCATCTTTCTGTCAGAACAGCTGCAGCTATTATAATAGATAGATTATTAGGGGAGGTATAAGAAATATGGATAAAACGATTGATATGCTTGAGAGAGAACAAATGAGGATTGATATCCCAGATTTTAAACCTGGGGATACTGTAAGAGTTCATATAAAGATTAAAGAATCAGATAAAGAAAGGATTCAAGTATTTGAAGGAGTTGTAATAAGAAAAAGAAAAGGAAACTTAGGAGCAACTTTTACTGTTAGGAAGGTCTCCTATGGTATTGGTGTTGAAAGAATATTTCCGTTGCATTCTCCTGTAATAGAAAAGATAGAGGTGATTCGTAGGGGTAAAGTGAGGAGAGCAAGACTTTATTACCTTAGGAAGCTTGGAGGTAAAGCTGCTCGTATTAAAGAGAAAAAACAATATTAATATTGCGGGAGTTGATGAAGCAGGTAGGGGGTCTCTTATAGGTCCAGTGGTGGCAGCCGCGGTTATTATAGAGTATGATATAGTAGCAAAAGCTGATATTAGAGATTCAAAATGTATGACCCCCTTAGCACGCAGAAGGGCTTTTGATTATATATGTAGGCATGCAATATCTATATCAGTAGGGGTTGTATCCCATCATTTTATTGATAAATTCAATATACACAATGCTTCTCTGGAAGCTATGAAAAGGGCAGTTATGGGCCTTTATCCTTTACCAGGATTTCTGTTTGTGGATGGTATTTACAAGATACCTGTTTCTATTCCTCAGGAATGCATAAAAAAAGGTGATAAATTGAATAAAATAATATCTGCTGCTTCTATAGTTGCAAAGGTTTACAGGGATAGGATAATGATAGCTTATCATAGAGATTATCCTGTATATAATTTAGCTAAAAACAAAGGTTATCCGACAAAAGAACATTTAGAAATAATAAAGAAATATGGACCTTGTCCCTTGCATCGTTATTCTTTTAAAGGGGTTAGTTATGGTGTCTAATCATATAAAATTTGGGAAAATAGGTGAAGATATAGCTTCCATAGTAGTGAAAAAAATGGGTTATAAAATTATAGAACGCAACTATAGATCAAAATTTGGTGAAATAGATCTTATAGCAAAAGATAAAGATGTTCTTGTATTTATTGAGATAAAAACCAGAACTTCATCTATAGATTATGCTAAGCAAGCAATTGATAATAAGAAAAAAAAGAAGCTTATTAAATTAGCTCTTGCTTATATGAAAATGAGAAAACTGGATAATATAAAGGCCCGTTTTGATGTCGTTGCTATATCTATGAAAAAAGGTATGCCAGAAATAGAATTTATAAAAGATGCCTTCTGTTGTTAGAAGTAAGAATACGGGAAATTTATTTGTGGTTTCCACGCCCATAGGAAATTTAGAAGATATAACCTTGCGAGCTATTAGGGTATTAAAAGAGGTAGATATAATAGCAGCTGAGAATATAAGAAGGGCAAAACTATTGCTAAAATATTTTGATATAAATAAAGAAGTTATAAGTTTTCGCAGAGAGAATCAAAAAGGAATGACTATAAAAATAATGAATAAACTTGAAGAAGGTCATGATGTTGCTCTTATAAGTGATGCGGGGACACCAGGTATCTCGGATCCTGGTGCTTATCTTGTAAATTATGCACTTGATAAGGGGTTAAGGGTCATTCCGGTTCCTGGTCCTTCTGCTATTACAACTGCTATATCTGTGTCTGGCTTTTCAATAAAAGGGTTTATATTTACTGGTTTTTTACCAATATCTTCTGGAAAGCGAAAAAAACTTTTAAAATCTTTATCTTTACAAATTTTTCCAATTGTTTTTTTTGAAGCTCCTCACAGGCTTTTACAAACTTTAAAGGATATAAAGGATATTATGGGTAATAGAAAAATTGTAGTATTTAAGGAATTAACCAAGTTGCATGAAAAAATATTGAGAGATAAAGTAGGCACTATATTAAAAAAACTTTGTTCAAAAGAAATAAAAGGAGAATATGTTATAATTGTTTCTGGACTTAAGAAAGATGATAATAAAGAAAATCATATTACTTATGAAGTGGTTTCTAAGATAGATCAATTATTAAAAAATGGTTTTAGTACTAAAGATATAGCAAAGCTTGTATCAGCAGATAAAGGCCTTACTTATAGAGAAATATACAGAAAATGTTTAGAGCGTAAAAAGTTATTGTATGGAGATTGTAAAAAAGCTTAAGATTAAAAATGACTTGGGACTTCATGCCAGAAGTGCTGCCATGATAGTTGATTTGATAAATAGATATAATGCAAAAGTTTATTTTAGAAAAGATGATCAGATAATTGAGGGAGATAGTATATTATCATTGCTTACTTTAGCATGTCCTAAAGGAACAGAATTAGAAGTTAAAATTGTGGGAAAAGATGCAGATATACTTATGAGGGAATTATCTTTATTATTTGATAAGGGTTTTGGGGAGTTATAATTGTGGGTTCAAAAAGGATTGAACTAAAAGGTATTCCTGTATCTCCGGGTATAATTATAGGTAAAGCTCATCTTGTGGATAGATCAAAAGTAAAAGTCCCTTTAAGGAAAATTGATGATAATTCTGTTACATATGAATTAGATAGGTTTAAAAGAGCTGTGGAAAAAGCAAAAGAACAAATTTCTTCTTTAAAGAATAGATTGCCTGATAGATTGCGAGAGCATGCATTTATACTGGATAGTCATTTAATGATACTAAATGATAGTATGTTGTATGATGCAACTCTTAAGCGTATAAAAAAAGATAAGATAAATGCTGAATGGGCATTAAAGGAGTCATTTGATGAGATAAAGAGCCTTTTTTCCCAAATAGAAGATCATTATATAAGCGAAAGGATAAATGATGTTGAGAATGTGGTACAAAGGATATTAAGAAATCTTGCTGGATATAGACATGATGATTTTTCTGATGTTAATGAAAAATCTATTATTGTAGCACATGACTTATCTCCAGCAGATACAGCTGGATTAAATCCTAAAAAAATAATGGGTTTTGTTACTGATGGTGGAGGCAGAACTTCGCATACTGCTATATTAGCAAGGGCATTAGAATTGCCTGCGGTTATGGGCCTTTGTTCAGCCACAAAGCAAGTTGAAGATGGGGCATTACTAATAGTAGATGGTGATACAGGTAAACTTATTATAAATCCAGATGATGAGGATATATATTATTACAGAGAAAAGAGGATTCAGAGGCAAAAACTTAGATCTTCTGTGCTAAAGGAAGCTCATCTTCCTGCTATTACATCTGATGGTTACCGTATTACAGTTATGGCAAATACTGAATTTTTGGATGAGGTATTTAATGTAAAAGAACAAGGTGCAGAGGGTATAGGTTTATATAGAACAGAATTTTTATATCTTAGTCATCAAGGATTTCCTACAGAAGAAGAACTTTTTGAAGATTATAAAAAGGTTGCAGAGATAATGGCACCAGATCCTGTAATAATAAGAACTCTTGATATTGGAGCGGATAAATTTAAGGATAAATTGAGCGTTTCTAATGAAACCAATCCTGCTCTTGGATTAAGAGCAATAAGATTTTGTCTTAAAAATCCCCATATCTTTAGGACTCAATTGAGAGCTATATTAAGAGCAAGTGCTTTTGGGAATATACAAATAATGTTGCCTATGATTTCTGGTCTAAAAGAGATATTGGACGCCAAGAACCTTATAAAAGAAATAAAAGATGAATTGAGCAGAAAAGATATTCCTTATAATCATAAAATAAAAGTGGGTATTATAATAGAGGTCCCTTCTTCTGTAATGATTGCTGATGCTTTAACAGATTATGTAGATTTTTTTAGTATAGGAACTAATGATTTGATTCAGTATACATTGGCAATTGATAGAATAAATAAGGAAGTAGCATATTTGTATGAGCCCTTTCATCCTTCTATAATTAAAATGATAAAAAAAGTGGTTGATGCTGGTAAAAAAGGGGGGATTCCGGTGGCTATATGTGGTGAAATGGCAGGCGATCCTCTTTGTGTGCCAATTTTGATTGGGTTAGGTCTTAAGCAATTGAGTATGAATCCCAGGATTATCCCTTTTATTAAAAAACTTATTAGGTCATTATCCATTAGAGAATTAAAAAATGATATAGCAAATATAATGCAAATGGCTATACCAGAGAATATACGTTTTTATATAATGAAACGGATGCAAGATTTATTTCCTGATATGGATGTGCTTGGAGAATATTTTTATACCCGGGGTAGTCAGTGAATAATAATTCCAAAGTTATATGTTATAATCGAAAGGCAGTACATGACTATTTTATTGATGAAGTATATGAAGCTGGAATAGCACTGTTAGGTCCTGAAGTCAAATCTTTGAGAAATGGATGGGTTAGTATCAATGATAGCTATGCAAAGATAAAAAAAGGAGAGGTTTTTTTATACAATATGTATATAAAACCTTATCCTTATACTCATCATTTATATATAGATCCTAATAGACCCAGAAAATTACTGTTAAATAAAAGAGAAATAAATCGTCTTATAGGTAAAACTGAAGAAAGAGGTTATACATTAATTCCTATAAAAATTTATTTTTCTACAAAAGGATGGGCAAAAGTTCAACTTGCTTTGGCAAAGGGAAAGAGAAAATACGATAAAAGAAGAATATTAAAAGAGAAAGAATTAAAGAGAGAGTTGGAAAGAATAAAGAAACGATATTGACAAACGCGTATTAAATGCTTACCATATTTTTAGCAGTTGGGGGCGATTTGGTTTCGACGGGGACAGTTGAAGCTCAGGTGGCATCCCGAGGTCCATCTCCTCGTAAAACAGATGGGTTAAAAATAAGTGCCGCTGATGACTATTACGAAGTCGCTCTAGCCGCATAAAAGACGGCTGGCGTCCTTCGGTTTAGGCCTGCGGGACCGAAAGGGCGTGGGTAAGCAGGCTAGTCTTGCTGACTTTACCTGTGGGTTAGCAAGATGAAGTTACCACAGGGTAGCTCTTTGGAGACCGTGCCCGGCCGTGTCTCAAAGAGCGAATTAAAAAGTCGGGCTAAGGATGTAGAAGCCTGAGCGGAAGGTTTCCGGACGAGGGTTCGAGTCCCTCCGCCTCCATATTTTATTTTATTATTTTTGGTCTTAATAAAATTACTAATTCGCGTGAGATTGTCTGTTCAGATGTATAAGTAAAAAGTTTACCAATAAGCGGTAAATCTCCTAAGATAGGAGTTTTATTTTCATTTTTAACTTTTGTTTTATCTATAAGGCCTCCTATTATTAAAGTTTGTCCGTCTTTAATTTTTGCTAATGTTGCCATATCTTTTACTTTTATTCTTGGAAGCCCTACCTGTGCACCCTGAGCTGTACTTCCAAAAGTCTTGTATTCAATAGGCTCTTGAAGTTCTGAAGTAAGAGGAGTTATGTATAATATAACTTCATTATCACTAATAATATTAGCTACTACCCCTAATCCTATACCAGATAGAATATTTGCTGTGGATACATCATAGGTAATTACATCTGTTTCTGTGTCTACAGTACTTTCTACTTTGTTTATATAGGTTACATTTTCTCCAACCGTAATTGTTGCTCCATGGCCATTCAGTAAAGTTATTTTTGGATTTGATATTATTTTTGTTTTACCATACGTATTCAAAGCAGCCATAAAAAGACTAAAACTTTGCGAATTTAGAGTTATTGTTTTTACAAATTTTTCATAGTGATATAATCTACCAAATTCTATTTGGCCTGTAAAAGTTCTTTGTAACACATCACTCCAGTCTATTCCCATTTGATGTGTTTTATTCAATCTTACCTCTATGATTTTTGCTTCAATCACAACTTGTTTGTATACTTCTCGTTTAAGATTATCGAGATATCCTTTAACTTTTTTATGAATTTTTTTAGGAGCTGTTACTGTAATTAAACCTAAAGGTCTATCTATTACATAGAATCCAGAATCACCAATAATTTTATTAAGATTTTTTTCTACTACTTTCCAAAAATTAAGAGGTTTTTCTAATTTGCCTTCTAATTTAACTTCTCCCTTCATTTTGCCTTCTGTTTCTTCTCCACCTAATAAATTTCCTCCTATTGAAGTGCTAAAGTTTTCTTGCAAGAAAGGCATAGCAAGATGGTATGTTTTTGTTTCTTTATATTTTACAATAATAGTATCTCCTTGTACTTGGTAGAAATAATCTAATTGTCTTAATAAGTTACTTAAGGCGCTCCAAAAATCATCTTCTGGTTTTATGTTAACATCTACTTCTTTGTTTTGATCTACATCATCAGCCCAACTAACAGAAAAACCTTTTAAAGATGCGAGTTCTTTTATTACTGAATTTAAAGGGACTTTTCCATCCTTAGATATTATTTCTGCCCCTACAGGCAAATATGGTTTGCCCTCTTTCATCTCAAGTTCTACTTTCCTGGTTAGGTATCCTGAAGAGGTTTTTTTAATAAATTTTTTGGATATCTTTTTTGTCTGCATCTTTGGTTTTGGCTTGATTTTTAGTTCTTTTGAAGAGGTGGCACATCCAATAAAAGGAATAAGAATGAAAAAAACTATTAATATATGAAATACTTTTTTCATATGCTTCTCTCCTCTTTATTGCACAATCTTTTTATATTGTCTCTAATAAATTTTTTTGTAGATAAATCCATTTTAAAACCTGATAACATTATCTCTTTATATTTTCTACATGCTCTGTCTTTATATCCAAGTATATAATATATCTTTGCTATAGAAAGACTTGTTTGTAAAATAGGGCCAAATAATTCTTCATATTGTTCATATATGCTAAGTGCATGTATATAATCTTTTTCTTTCTCTAAGAATAGAGCATAATCGTAAAATGCTTCGGGTATCTTAGGTTTTCCTTCTATTGCCATATTAAAAAAGACTTTAGCATCATCTTTTTTTTCTAATTTAATTGCGGATAATGCCGCATATAAAGATGCTTCAGCATCATCAGAATTTATTTTTAAAGCTTTATTTGCAAAATAATAAGACCTTGAGAAATTGCCTATTTCATAGTACAAATATGCTGTTTTTTTTAAAAGGTCTGCGTTTTCTTTCCATAGATTTACAGCTTTTTCGTAAAGAGCAAGAGCTTTTAATTTTTTTCCTTTTTTTTCCAATTCATATGCTTTTAATATCAGTTGTTGAGCCTTTCTCCTCTCTTCTTCTTTTTTCTTTAATATTCTTGCTAAATGAACTGTTTTAGCTGAGACTTTCTTAACTATTAACTCTCCTTTACCTTTTTCTTTTTTTCCTATAGGGGTAATTATATAAGTGTTAAGTTTTTCTTCTTTCTTAAGATTTTCCACTTCTAATATAAGATCTAAAGCAAAGTCCCAGGGAACATTCTTTAAAGATAATGTTAATGAGCCCTTGACTTTATCGCTTACTATAATATTTTTCCCGCTTATCTCTGAAAATAAACGGAATACATTATGTAGATCTGCTTTATAAAATTCTAAAGATATTTTTTTGCCTGTATAGGTGGGAATTTTGTTTTTTTCAAAGTCTAAACTTTTTCGTGTTTTATTTTTAAAACTAAATACCTTAAGCTCTTTTTTAGGCTTAGGTAATGGCATATATTGCCCTTTTCTAATTCTCATCTCTTTACCTTTTGGCCAACAAGTTATTATTAGATATTTTCCTTTAGAATTTATCCTATATCTGAATCCATATTTTTTATTAGCAGCATAAAAAACTATTCTAGTTCCTTGCTTTTTTCTTCCGATATATATTTTATTTATTATAAAACCTTTTGGTTTTATAATTTTTATATTTTTACATATTTCAGCGCCTGTAATATTTATTAAAAGCCTAATAGGAGAAGAAAGCATAATAGCATTATAAGAACTATGATTAGTTTTTATAAGTATTTTTAATTTGGTATTATTATCTTCTATAATAGTTATTTTGTTTGTTAAAGCTGCATATATAGTAGATACATGTATATATATAATTAGAATAGGAATTATAAATAATGTTATAATCTTGCGCATATATATTCTCCTTATTATCTATTTTTACCCATATCTATCTCAATATATCTAAATGATAATTTTTTATTTTTGTCTATAAATGGTTCTTTAACAATCATTTTTCTTATACTTTTTTGTCCCAGCGGTGTAATAATATCCTTATATATCAATTTTTCCACAATGCCTCCTTTAGTACCAATACCTGTACCCTTTTTGACTATATATCCTTTTCCAGTAGGACCCTCTATCATTGCCATAACTTTATCCCCTATTTTTATCATTGCCACTAATTTGATATCCGATAGTTTTATTCTTTGAAGCTCTGTTTTTACAGAAGGAAGCATTTTTAGTTTTTTTAATTCTTCTGGAGATAGAGTTTTATATATCGATTCTTTTATAATAAAAGGTTCAAATGGATCTGGTTTACCTGCAGAACTATAAGTATATAAAGGCCTTGGTACAAATTTTAATTTTTCTGAATCATTAGCATACGTATTACTATTTAGTATTATCAGAAATATAAGGAATAAATAACTCAAATAAATAAAAAAAATTTTACCTTTTTCTTTTTCTTCTTTTCTTGGCATTTTCAGGGGCAAACCTATATGTTATTGCTGTAAATGTACTTCTTAAATCTGGAGATAATCTATGAATAGGTTTCATAGAAATATTAAAAACATTAACAATACGTTCCATGGTTGTCATTTTATATATGAATTGCATAATATTATGAAATTTTCCTTCTACTTCTATTTTAATAGGAATTTCATTATAAAATCCTTTGGGCCTTTCCCTTGAGGGTCTAAAAAGGCGAAATATAAGTCCTGATTCTATACCAAGATGATTTATATGTACTAAGAGACTGGGTATTTCTTTTTTATCAGGTAAAAGTTTTAGCGCTTTTTTAAATTGCTTGTCTATTTTTTTTGCTTTTGCTTCAAACTCAGGCAACTTTTTAGCTAATGCTTTTGCTGCCTTGATTCTTCCATTCAAATTGTTAATTTCGCTTTTTAATTGTTTTATTCTATCTATTTTTGGGGAAAGAAATAAAAAGTAGGATCCTCCCGCTATTATCAGAATAGTAGATATAAATATAACCATTCTATACGTCATATTGATACTTTCTGTCTTTTCAACAATTACATCTATTAATTTCATCTTTTTATGTGTCTTTTATATAATGAAATATTCGGAATAATGGTATTGCATTCAATATCAAAATTACATACATTAATATTATATTCAGTTAGTGTTACTAATTTTGTGACCTTAAGTTCAAAATTGCTTATATGAGGCATTTTTTTTAGATTTGTCATAAATAAGGCTATTGTATCATTATCTTTTGCACTACCAGACATGACTAGTTTATTTCTATTTAATCTAAGAGAATTTAACCATAGACTATCAGGAGGTATCGCCATTACCATTTCATCTAAGGTCTTTACAGGCTCTAATCTATATTGAGCAATTTTTCTTATAACATTTAGTTTGTTTTGATATTCTCTAATTTTTCTTTTTATTCTTATTATTTTTCTGTTTATTTTAGAATACTTAATAAGCTCTCTTTGTTTTTTAGCCTTTATGGATTCTAATTGGCTTATCTTAGAAGTTAATCCTTGATTAATATATAAAGATAAAATAAGCAAAAATATTATACTCAAAAAATATATACTTAGCTGTCTTCTTATATTTTCTTTTTTTCTTTCAACTCTAAAAGGTAAAAGATTTATTCTTATCATTTATCACCAATAC
>CAZMNC010000072.1:0-5061 GCA_964567535.1 uncultured Desulfobacterales bacterium
GAAGAAATTCCATTAAATATCCCCTGTTATAACACCCTGTTAAAGGATCTGTTATGGAAAGTCTTTTTATCTCTTCATTTGCTTCTCTTAATGATCTTTCTAATCTAAGAATCCTGATTCCTGTTTTTATCCTTGCAAGAAGTTCAGCCTGATGAAATGGTTTGCTAACATAATCATCTGCTCCTGCTTCAAGACCTTTAACAATATCTTCTTTACTATCTCTGGCAGTTATAATAATTATATAAACATATCTTGGAAACTCAATAGATCTTAAAACCCTACAAAGTTCAATTCCGTCCATCTTGGGCATCATCCAGTCAGTCAAAACAATAGGAATATAATGCTTTTCACACATACCAAGGGCTTCCTGTCCATTTTCTGCACTTAAGACATGAAACCCTTCTTTTTTTAAGATTGTTTTTAAGATAGTCCTCGAAATAGGATCATCATCTACTATAAGAATATCAGATATGTCTTGACCCCGATTGCCAAACACTAATTTCTTGCCGATTTTTCTATTTCTCTTATAAAGTTTGTAATTATCTTATCATTCACTTCATCTGGAATGCCTTTCCTTAATTTTTCCTTAACCAATATCACAGCCATTTTTACAAGATCTTCTGCTATTACTTTTTTTGCTTTTGCTGATTCTGTTTCATAATATAATTGAGCCTCTTCTACCATCTTATCTGCCTCTTTTTGCGCGTCCTTAATAATTCTTTCCCTTTCTTTATACGCCATCTCTAATATGCTTTTTTTTATATCATCTACATAGACCTCTATATTTTGCAATTTGTCCTTTTGTTTATTTAATATTATTTTTGCATTATTATACTCTTGTTCCAATTCTGAAATATCTTCTTGGATTTTATTCTGCTCTGATTTAAGAAAATTTAAGAGAGGCTTTTTGGCATATTTTACAAATAGAAACACAAGTATTCCAAAATTAACAAAAAGCATTATATTATTATAAATTATTCTTGCCTTAGATGGTTCCTCTTGTTGAGCAAAAGCAATAGAAGGTATTATATATAAAACAAGGAAAAAGATAATACCAGCTATTGCTCTATTTCCAATTATCTTTTTTATAATCTCTTCAGCTACTGTTTTTGCATGTTCCATAAGCATTGGTTTCGCATTCTCTATTTCTGCTTGTATTTTTTTCTCTGCCTCTTGTTTTATAAGAACAACCTTTTGCCTCGATTCCTCCAATAATTTCTCAGCTTCTTTAAGGCTTTGTTCTCTTAATTTAGCTCGCTCAACAGCTGCTTTGACTTTAGCCTCATGTTCCATTTTGGAAAATTCCATACTCAATCTTTCTGCTTCCTCTTTTATTCTTGTTAATTCCTTCTTTTTGGTTTCAATAAACATCCTTCTTTCATTTATTACATTTAAAATAGGTCTAAATAGAATTTTATCCAAAATAAACATAAGAATTATGAAATGCAAAATCTGCAATGGTAATGTAGCGTTTATAGTTATCAGACCTTCTACTGTTTCAAAACCCATTTTTTCACCCTTTTAGTTAATTTTTTACACTACAAATATAAGAAGTAATGCAACCACTAATGAGTATATACCTGTTGATTCTGAAACTGCTTGTCCCACAAGCATTGTCCTTGTAATAAGGCCAGCTTCTTCAGGTCTTTTTCCTATAGATTCACATGCCTTACCTGCAGCAAAACCTTCCCCTACTCCTGGTCCTATTGCACCTAATCCCATTGCAATACCAGACCCTAAAAGTGCAGCTGCCTTAACAATGTCATGCCCACTAATGTTAATAGCCATTTTTAAAACCTCCTTTTTTATTATTTATTAAATTACACGATTTATCATAGCACAAATATAAGCACTAAGCTTACTACCATAGCATAAATAGCAGTAGACTGAGAAACTGCCTGCCCAACTAACATTACTCTTGTAAGAGTTCCCGAAGCTTCTACTCTTCTGGCAATCCATTTTACTGCCCCCTGAGCAGCATATCCATTGCCAATACCTGGGCCAATCCCGCCTAAACCCATAGAAATTCCAGCTCCTAATAAAGCCATAGCAGGAACAATAGAAGTAGTAGCAGGAGGAACCTTGAAAATCAATACGAAACTTATCAACAACCCAAAAATACACGGAGTTTGTGCTACTGCTTGACCTACAAGCATAGCTGTTGTTACTTGTTTTGATGCTTCTGGATTACGAGCAATACCTGCACAACTTTCACCTGCTGGCATACCTCCTCCTATACCTGAACCTATAGATGAGAGACCAATACTTATACCAGCCGCTATAAAAGCTGCCCACGCTGGGTGAAGAGGAACATCTTCAAAACCCAAAAACATCAATATAAGAGATATCACCATCGCAAATATAGCTGGTGTTTGACAAACAGCAGATCCAATAAGCATATTGGTAATCAACTCTCCAGTAACTGCTGGTTGCCTACTTATACCTAAACAGCATTCTGCTGCTGGATATCCTCCACCCACAGCAGAGCCAAAAGCTCCAAAACCCATACTTAGACCTGCTCCTATTAATGCAAAAGCTTCTACAGCAGGAGAAGATGTAGTATCTATAAACAGTAACAAGATAGCTATTACAAGAGCAAATATTGCAGCTGATTCTGCCATAGCTTGTCCCACTAACATACTTTTTGCTATGTCTCCGCCCTTTTCAGGTCTTATAGCAATACCTTTATTCGCAAATCCCGCTGTATAGCCCTCCCCAAGTGCTGCTCCTATTGCTCCCAAACCTATACAAATTCCTGCACTCAAATCCTTAGCCAAATTTACTATTGTTTGTGTATCTAACATTTTATTTCACCTGTACTGAAATATATACTAATGTTAACATAGTAAAAACAAATGCCTGTACAGTACCTACAAATAAACCAAAAAATAAATTTAACAAAGGTGGAAGCAGTACACTATAAACTAAATAAGAAACAACTATTATTATTATAGCCCCACCCATTATATTTCCAAAAAGACGGAATGAAATAGATACAACTTTTGCAATTTCACCAATTATATTTAAAGGAGCCATAAAAAAAATAGGATCCATATATTCTTTTATATATTGTTTAAAGCCTTTTTCCTTTATCCCAGCATATTGGGCAATTACAAAACCCATAATACCCATCCCAAGAGGTGTATTTAAATCTCTTGTAGGTTCACAAAGTTTTGGGAATATTCCCAACCAATTAGACAGCAATAAAAACATAAAAAGGGCGCATATAAGAGGAAAATATTTTTTTCCTAATCTTTCATCTTCTAATGTATCAACACATAAGTTATAAAATGCCCCTATTAAAAGTTCAGCCACTACTTGAAATGGATTTGGTATTATTCCCATATTCTTTCTAGCAAGAAGAGCAAATACAATAAGAGCAGCCATAACAATCCATGTCATAATTATAGTCTTCACATTAAAACTAAGCGTTAAACCTAATAAATTTAATTTAAGTTGAAGTATTTCTGTAAATTTCTCCATAATACTATTCTCCAAATATGGAACACTTTTTTTCTAATAAAGGTTTAAATAGCACAAAATACCCAAATATAAATATTTGTATAGAAAATATTCCTATAATAGTAGCCATAAGATCAAATTCTATAGACTTTATTGAAATTATAATAGGAATAGCCAAAATTGCATATCTGAGAAATATGGATGCCATATAAATTGCGCTAGCACTTTTTCTCCCCTTCCCCCACGAAAGAGGCATAAAAGCACTTAACAGAACAAAATTAATTATACTAAAGCATGTGCCTAATAAAAAACCTTTAGATATAGAAGAATAATTTAATAAAAAGAAAAATATGGAAATAACTGTTCCAAACAAAAGAGTACCACTACATATTTTACTTTTAAATTCTTTTAATTCATATACTGGAAAACCTGATTCACATTTTTTTTCGTCTTCTTCCATTTTTTTCTTTGTCTATCTCAAGGATCTGTCTATATGCTGTATAAAATCCACCTATTATTCCCAATATTATAAATATTGTGATAAAAACTCCTTTTGTGTGAAGCCATTTGTCTAAGTGATACCCTATAGCAAAACAAAAAAGAATAGAACCTATAACTGTAAGACCCACCTGTGTTACTAATATAATATGTTCTATCCATTGAGTATCCCTTTTTTTGTTTTTTAATCCAATATTTTTACCTCTTTTGACTTTAGCCACTGAGCATATATATATTTATTTGTCTACTGTCAAGAGGATTTTTATATTTTTTATTATAATAATAATTACGGGATAATATAATTTTTATCATAATATGAACTGAAGTAGCTCGCAATTTGTAGGCTCTATAAAATATTTAAATATTTAGCTGCTAAGCTAAGGAGGAAAACACCTCATCTCTATTAAACCTAATTGTCTATCTCTGTGTAGTCACACAGATACTTTTATTTTAAATTAGAATATGATATTGTAAATTTTAATAAAAGAACAAACAAGATTTTTTATAAATATAAGGGAGTAAATTCCTATGGAAATACTGGAAGCAGTAAAGAAAGTGATTCAAGAATTTGTTGTTCCAGAGCTTGAGGCAATAAAAAATGAGAACAAAGAGATAAATACAAAGCTTGAACTAACAAATAAAAGGCTTGATGATATAAATCTGCATCTTATTGATCAAAGTAGAAGAATAGATGAAACTAATAAGAGAATAGATCAACTTACATTTCAGGTAGGAAAAGTGGCACAAGAAATGGAAAGAATAAAAAGAGAAGAAAAGGTTACAGAAGATATTATTACACGTATTTCCAGGCTTGAAAAAAGAGTAATTGGTGAATAATGGGGGTATCCCATAGAACTGTGTAAATTCTATCATACCTCTAACCGCTTTTCGAAAATCACTGATAGCTGCCCGTAAATAATAGCTCAATCTTTGATATGATAATACTTCTGTTCCATTTTTTCGCAAGTTCCAGAGCAACTAAATAAAGACTCTTAACCCGAAGTTCCTGTAAAAATTCAATCTAAAAATGAGACAACCTGCTGATATATCGATGGAAAGGTGAATTTTAGGCTTAGATAATGTAGCCATGTGATATGCATT
>CAZMNC010000073.1:0-8235 GCA_964567535.1 uncultured Desulfobacterales bacterium
AAAAGCCAAATATACCCATTTCCTTAATCCCATATCTTTGCTTTAAATCTTCTTCATGAGTTTTGAGAATTTTTTTTTATTTCATTAAGAGACTTCATCATTTTTTATAATATATTGACTAATTGTTTAACTATTTTCTCTTGCTTTTCCTATAAGAGGATATACAACCATACCAGAAAGCCATGCAATATCTTCTGCAGAGAGTATCTTTATTATCCCTTTGTCAAATAAGATATTTCCATCTGGAGGAAATTCCTCGTCTCCTTGCCATATAAGGAGCACAATAGGCACATATGGTAATGGCCTAAAGGTTATTGAAAAATCTCCCTGATCAAATGGGGAAGCATTATATAGCTCATGGGCAAGTTCTACTAAGAGTTTTGGTTTTTCTCCAAATACTTTAAGCATAGGAAGTTTTGCCCTTCTTATAAAAGCGTCCATATAGAATCTACCATCTGGCACATCCTGGTATGAGATCCATTCCCCTGTTATTTCTGCTCCATTTAAACAGCCTTGCATGTAATGAAGCAAAAGCACCTGTTCCTGAATAGGAAGCTCTTTTTGGGTCTCCTTATAAAATATCCTGAGTTCAGGCCATGTTATTAGTATATTTCTATTTAAAAAGACGAGTTCTAAGGTGATATTGTCTGCTGATTCAGCATTAAATATTGCTCCACACACAGAAGCAAGCCTTTTTGGGTTCTTGCTAACAAGCTCTTTTCTTGCGATTTCTGCTGCGTTTTTATAATCCTCTATTCTTGCCATAATAAGGTATTCTCCTGATTTATTTTAATTCTTTTTTTAACCTGTATTTTTTACAATAGTCAACAAAATAGGTGGCAACATTTGGATTTGATCCAAAATGAAGATGTATATATGACCCAATTACATTGTCCTTTATATATCCTTCTTTTTTTAAGATATTTCCATATCTATCTATAACATTATATATAGTTTCACAATTTTTATAATTTATAATATCTGAATAATGAAATTCATGGCCTCTTATCTTTGTGCCTGCAGGACCTAATACAGAATCTTTTTCTGTTATGATTTCTCTATATCCTAATGCCTTAAGCCTATTATGCATTTGACATTTAAAAGGAAATATACCTACCATTTTATAATATTGTTTATTCATATCTATAAGACTATCCATAAGATACATAAAACCTCCACATTCTGCATATATTGGCCCCCCATTTTTTGAAAAGCTTTTTATATCCTCCATCAGTTGATTATTGGCTGTAAGTTTAGAACAATTTAATTCAGGATAACCACCTCCAAATATTAATCCATCCAAGGAATAAGGAAGTCTTTTATCTTTTAAAGGAGAAAAAGGGATAATTTCAGCTCCAGCATCTTTTAGTAGCCTAATATTTTCTTCATAATAAAAGCAAAAAGCTTTATCTATAGCAATTCCTATTCTAACTTTATCAGTTGGATGATTCATATGATAAATATAAGATTTGTTTTTACTCTTAAAACATCTGAAATCATATCTTGTCATTTTTAAAAGATAGGATATATTCACCCCTTTATCTATCCAACAAGCCAATTTATTCATATCAGTAGGATTCTGCAGATCATCAGCTGTGATCAAACCTAAGTGTCTGGAAGGAATTTTCAATTCATTTTTTCTAAATAATATACCAATTATATTAAGTCCTTTATTTTTCATTGCTTCTTTTATAATTTGGGCATGATATGGACTTGCTACTTTATTTAATATAAAACCAACTATATTTACATTTGTATCAAACAATTTATAACCAAGACATATGGCAGCTACCGATCTTGCTAAGGAACTCGCATCTATTACCAAAATAACAGGCAAACCTAACCATTTTGCAATCTGAGCAGAAGATCCTGCTTCACTATTCCCAGAAAAACCATCATAAAGTCCCATAACTCCCTCTACTATTGCGATATCCACATTAGAGGCATATCTGTAAAATATCTCTTTATTGAATTCTCTGGTCATCATCCAGCCATCTAAATTATGAGATGGTCTATTTGTTATCCTTTTATGATGTCCTGGATCTATAAAATCTGGCCCTACCTTAAATGCCTGCACTCTAAAGCCTTTATTTCTAAGAGATGCCATTATGCCAATAGATACAGTTGTCTTACCACAACCACTATTAGTACCAGCTATCATAAATGCATGAATTTGTCTCATAATTATATAAATTTTATATGTTCATGATTTTTTGTATCATAACTGTCCAGATGAATCTATAACCACTTGATCTCCTGGATGCAGACCTGATAATATTTCTACAGAGTCTAAAGTAGTAATTCCAGTTTTAACCTGAATCTTTTTTATCTTTCCTGTTTTTTTATCTAATATTCTAAGAAATCGTTTGGAATCCACAATAGAAACAGCCTTAATAGGTACTATTAAAGCTTTCGGATTTTTATATACAACCACTTCTAAATTTGCAGACATACCTATGCAAAGTTTTTTTCTCTGCTGGGGAGTTAAATGTCTAACAGTAACTACTACCTCAAAAGATGGAACTCCTTCATTGGAGGAGATCTTTGCTTGAGATGAAATGCTGTCTATTTTTCCTATCAATTTTATATTTGGAAAGGCATCACCTGTAATTATCACTCGCTGACCTTTTTTTATTTTATTAATATTAACTTCATCTACATATGCCTTTACAGAAATACCCTCCATATCACCAATACATAACATAACCTCACCTTGTTCAAAGGATACCCCTTTTTCTGCTATCTTAGAAGAATTATCTTTATCAGAAGATGGAGGTAATATTACAATTCCAGATACAGGAGCAAAAATAGTTGCTTTTTTAAGCTGATCTTCTAATTCCTTTAGCCGAATCTGTGCATTTTCCATCTCAATACGAGCGACAGCAATATTTTGCTTATTTCCTTTATCCAAAATAGCCTTAAGCTCATCTTTTGCAGCTATGAAATCCAATTCTGCATTTTTAAGTTCCTGTTTTGCTGTTTCATACTCATCTGTTGGGATTATGCCTTTTTCATATAATCGTTTTGCTTCCTGAAACCTCCTCTTCTGTGCTTCTAAAATAAATCGCGCTTTGGTAACTAACCGGCGTGCCTGTTTTACCTCTGGACTATTTTTCCATGTTTCTAATCTTTCAAGCTCTTGAAGAGCCTTAATATAAGTTATCTTTGCCGATCTATATTTTATCTCTATTTCTGAAGTATCCATTTTTATCAATATCTGCCCTTTTTTTACATATTCTCCATAATTAAAAAACCGATCTTTTACCTTTCCTATAAAAGGACTCACAATGTTTATTAGTTTTAATGGCTCTAAATTTCCGGTAAGAGATATGGTTGATAAAATAGGCCGAGGAGTTATAGTTATAATTTTTATGTTTTTTGTCTTAAAATTAACATCTTTAATAGATTTTGATGCTTGTTTTAAAGAAACATTAGGGCTTTTATTCCAAATATAAACACCTATTCCCAAGAAAAAAAATACAACTAATACTGTCAAAGTCATTCGTATGAATTGTACTTTTTTAAGAGCAATTTCAAGATCTCTTTTGCTTTCCTCTAATTTTAAGTATGCCTGTTGAAGCTTTTTATGATTTCTCTTAAGTTCTTTTGTAAGTTCAGCTTCTTTATCCCTAAGTTTTTTTATTTCAGTAATGTCACTAAAAACAGCAATGATTCCTATCTTTTCTATATGACCATTTCTGTCTTCTTGTAAGAACGAGGTAGTAAGAGATAATGTAATAACTGAATCTTTTCTTTTAAATTCAACTACTTTATGATGAATAATATTAGATTCATAAATTGCATCCAGTATAGACTGATTAAAATCATCATTTCCCTCTAATGAAAAAAATACCTCTGCAAATGTTTTACCTAAAACTTCTTTTTTATTAAGACCCAGGATAGATTCAGCAGAGGAATTAAAAGTAATAATACGACCATTAAGATCAATAGTCATTACACCATCTGTCATATTTTCAAGTATATTCTTATAAATTATATCCTGAACCATTCACTATTCCTTAGGCCTTTTTGTTTCAACTGAAATATTCCAAGTATTTAATGTGGTTCCAAGTATTCTATCCAAATTAGTAAGTGCATTTTCGTATGATATAATTGCGTAAAGTTCATTATTACGAGCAGTTATAACATCATTCTGAAATGTCAAGACTTCAAAATTTGTAGATCTACCTGCCTCGAGTTTTTCTTTCTCTACTCTAAGCTTATCCTCTGCGAGTCGCCTAGCCCGTTTCGCTAGCTCTACTTGTTTTAATTTCATATTAACATTCCTTATAGCATCCATAACTTCTATTTCTATATTTTCTTTAATCTCTTGAAGATTTATTTCTGTTTGTCTGAGGTTAACCTCGGCATTTAAATATGTCTGTTTTAAAGTAAGATCCCCAAAGGGTATTGTAAGACCTAAACCAATATACCAATCCTTATTGGAGGCATCAAAACTATTATTAATAGCACTGAATAATCCCTTTTTGTTTACTCCTCTAATATTGTATCCTCCTTCTATATAAAGATCCCATAGTCTATTATTCTTTGCTACTCTCAAATTTATTTTAGCAATTTTTAAGTCTAATAATGCTATGCGATAATCTGGTCTATTTTTAAAAGCAATTTTTATACATTTTGAAAAATCAGGATGAAATGCTTTTATTTTGATTTTTTCTATTGGGATAATGAATATATTTTTATCTATATCAAGAACCTTTATAAGATTGAGCCTAGCAGCATCAAAAGCATTTTTAGCTCGGGATAAATTAAAACGCTGGTTAGCTAAATTGGCCTCAGCTTGTATCATATCTACAGGAGCCATCCTACCTGCTTGAAGAAGCTCTTTATTTACTTTCATGATTTCTTGCGCCATTTCCAAAGATTTTTCTGCTATTTTTAGTTCTTTGTAAGCCTGATAAAATTCTCTATAGGCCAAAATCGCAGATGTTATTACATCTATTAAAGTATCTTTTAAGGAAAGGACATTTATCTTTTCAGTAAGCTTCGAAATTCTTAAAGGTGCGGTAGCTACAGGGATACCAGCCTTTTTAAGCAAAGGTTGTTTGAAATATAATTCAAAAGAAGAATTATATTCTTGCTGAGAAATATCTCCCATAGTACTTTGAGCAGTATTAGCCCATATAAAAGATAATTCTCCTCCCGTAGGTATTTTTTCTTTAATTATGAAGGAAATACCTCCTTCTGTAGTATAAAATCTTTGAGTCTCTAATTGACTGTTATCATATTTAAAAGAAGGTTTAATAAATAAGTCAGGCACAAATTCATCCTCTGCTACTTTTAAATCGTATCTTTGGATTATCCTTGAAAGATAGGCATTCTTTATTGTTCTATTATTCTTAAGAGCAAGAGCCACACACTTGGCAAGATCCATTTTTATTTTTTTGTAAAGTTTGAAAGTTGAGATAAAAGTATATTTATTATTAAAAGCTGCACAAATATTGGGAATATATATTAAAAATAAAGTTGTTACAGGTAATATAAGATATTTTATACAATTTTTAATCAAAAAATTGCTCATTTTCCATCGTTGACTCAATAGTTATTCTGACCTAAGGGCAGTAATAGGATCTAATTTGGCAGCTTGATTTGCAGGATAAAACCCAAAAAAAAGCCCTACTATTGACGAAACTCCGAATCCAAGTAAGACAGCAATATAAGAAATTAAAAAATCCCACTTTGATATTCTTGATATTATATAAGAAACAATAATTCCAATAATAATACCCATTAATCCACCTACAAGACATAATATAATAGATTCAATCATAAATTGAATCTGTATATCTCTTTTTTTAGCTCCTAAGGCTCTTCTTATGCCTATCTCTCTACGACGTTCAGTAACTGAGACAAGCATAACATTCATAACTCCTATACCACCTACAAGCAAAGAAATACTCCCTATTGCTCCTAATAAAAGAGTAAAAAGTTGCATCTGTTTTTCCATATGATGAATTATTTCTTCAGCACTTTTTATGTTTATTTTGATTTTTGGCATTTTTTTATTGAAATATTTAAATATTTCTTTTTCTGCAATAGTATAATGTGCATTTGGGACTATTTTTACTAAAATATCTGATATCTCAGCATCTGGGATAATTCTTTTTAAAGTAATAATAGGCATAAAAACCGCCCTATTTATTCCATAAGGTCTCATTCCACCCATAGGAACAGAATTCAATATTCCAATTATAGTAAACAAATGTTTGTTTATCTTTATTTTCTTTCCTATAAGATTATTTGTTTTTTCAAAATTCAATTGATTTGCTTTTTCACTCCCTAAAACGCAATAATAACTCATCCCGTCTAACTCACTAATAAAACGGCCTTTTTTTATACTAAGTTTATTAATTTTTTTAAAAGAACTTGTTACACCAAAAATTCTTACATAAGATTCTTTACCTTCATAAAAAAGATTTCCACTTGTATCTATATATGGTGATACCATTAGAATTGATTTACAATATTTTGGTATAGAAAAAACCGCATTTAATTTAATATGATTTTTGTATCTATTGGAAAACTCGAATGATTTTCTGACAAGTAATATATCAGTTCCCATATCTTTAAATTGTTTGAGGGCCTCATGTTCAACAATTGTGCCAATAGATAGCATTGCTATTACAGAGCCTATCCCTATCATTATTCCAATTAATGCAAGCAAAGTTCTCTGTTTTGTGCTATATAAACTTCTTAATGCCTCTTTTAAAATTGAACCAATTATCATATTTCTTCTCTTAAAATCCCATCTGCCATATAAATTATTCTTCTACATTGTTTTGCAATATTCATATCATGGGTAATAATAACAGTAGTGATTCCTCGTTCTTCATTTAATTCAATAAATAGGTCCATTATTTCCTGGCCAACTTTACTATCTAATGCGCCTGTTGGCTCGTCTGCAAATAATACAGAAGGTTCAGTCACCAATGCTCGAGCAATAGCTATTCTCTGCTGCTGTCCCCCAGACAGCTCATTTGGTTTATGATAAGCACGGTTATCCATTTTAACCCTTTTTAAATAATACCAACATAGTTCTTCTATATCCTTCTTTTTTATTCCATCTCTATATGTAAGAGGAAGAGCTACATTTTCAATGGCAGTAAGACGAGGTAAAAGATAAAAAGCCTGAAATACAAAACCTATTTTCTTATTTCTAAGAACAGAGAGTTGATTATCATCAAGTTTGAAAACATCTTCTCCATCAAGAAAATAAGTACCAGATGTAGGCTGATCCAAAAGACCCATTATATGCATAAGAGTAGACTTACCACACCCCGAAGCCCCAATTATAGAAACCAGCTCTTTATCTTGTATCTCTAAAGATATATCTTTAAGAACCTCAATTTTTATTGGCCCAATTTTATAAAATTTTTTAATATTTTCAAGTACTAACATATTATCATAAACCAAAATCTCATAAATTTATGAATTAGTAACATTTATTAAATGCAAATATTTTTAATTTTATGCTTGCATTTAACTCATTAAATATATTTTGCTAAATATTATGCTCTCTTAAGAATTAAGATATTTAATTTTTTCCATATAAATTTTACTCTCCATATTTTAATACAAAATATTTATACTAAATATCTCGTGCTTATTTTATGTTTATATTATTTTTTTATTTTATTTCTGTCTTGATCTAATATCAATGAAGATTATAGGAAATGAAAAATATGAACAATTACAAAAAACAACATCTTATATATTTTTTATTTTTTATCATTTATTTTTACTTGTATCCTGCTTCACAAGCATAATTCTTATCTTTACCCTTTATCAACAACCATCCTCCTGCTTTTATAGAAAAATCTTGGCAGATAAATTTATAATCTCCATAATAAACATCAAATTTCAGGATTGAATCCCTTTTTCCTTGTTTGTTGCAATCCCTATTTTTCCAATTACAGCAAGCTTTTTCTCCAGGTTTAAGAGATGCAAAAAAATCCTTCACCATTTTTCCGCCTTTAACTTGGTCAACACCTATATTAGTATCTGTAAAGTTATATACACAAAAACTATATGTATAATTATAAGAAAAAACTATAAGTCCCAATACAAAACAACAAGTAAACATGATATTCTTTTTTTTCATATCTCACCTCTGTTGATTTTTTGATTAAACAATCATTTTTGCTTTTTATATTGAATCAAGCATATTCATAAATCTTATTAACTAAAGCTTGATTTCTAATTTCCTCTAATATA